>JBFYUV010000056.1:0-11236 GCA_041299865.1 Chloroflexota bacterium | reverse complement strand
GTCCGCGTCGGTGTCGCCGGCGCGGTACTCTGCCGCGCCCCTGGGCAGCTCGAAGAGGTACGAGCCTGGCCCTGCCGCCACGTCAAGCAGTCGCTGGCCGGGACGCTGCCTGATGACCTCCCGGAGCTGGCTGATGAGCAGCTCGCGCCGGGCGCGCACGCCGCGCCAGACGGGGTGGTCGAGCATGATCCGGTCGATGTACCGGCCAAGCGGGCTGATGCCCTGAGCATGGTTGGCGTACACGTAGTCGACCATCGTCCCGGAGTTGAAGCCCTCGCGGTACCCCAGGCGGATGCCGTCGGAGAGCCGTCCGCCGGTCCGCATCAGGATGCGCAGGGTGGGGTGGTAGAGATCCATGGCAGACACCTCCTGTCAGGCTGGTCCCAGCTCGCGGACGGTGCGCGAGATGCGCAGCACCAGCGTGGGGACGGAGAGGACGACGATGAGGACGCAGACCCACGTCCAGTCGAAGGCGACGAAGGTCCGGAGGGCCGCGGCCACCAGGACGATGGCGATGCGGTCCGGCTGGCCGGCGGGTCCGGCCGGTTGGGGTGAGCCACCGGCGATCGCCGGCAGCACGGCACTGACGTTGACCAGCCATGCCGCACCCAGGAGCAACGCTACCCAGGGCATGTCCGCCCAGGGCAGCAGGGCCAGGAAGAGGGCCACGTCGCCGATCTCCTGGGGTAGGCGGTTGAGGTAGGGGCCGATGCGGGTCTTCTTGCCATACGCCTCGGCCAGCAGCCCGTCCAGCACGGTCAGGGCCATCCGCCCCAGGATGCTGACGACCACCAGCGGCCACCAGCCGAGCCAGAGGCTGATCGCCGCCAGCGCAGAGGGCAGCAGCGAGGCGAGCGAGACGTGGTTGGGCTGGAGACGCCTGACGCCAGGGATGCGGTCGAGCCAGCGCCGCAGTGCGTACTTGGTCTGGTAGAGGCCGACGTCAGGGCTCATTCGGCACCTCGGTCGGTCGGCCTTCGAGCGCCCCGGAACCGTTCAGATTCCCGTGCTCGGCCCAGAAGGCCAGCAGCTCGCTGGGCAGGTCGTGTTCCGCGGCGTCGGTGATGGGCTCACCGAAGGTGACCCGGACCGTGCGGAAGGGCCGCCACAGGGCATGCCCGATCGGCCACGCCTCGGCCGTCCCAGCCAGGGCCGTCGGCAGCACGGTCCAACCGCTCCGCGCCAGGACGCCGGCCAGCCCGGCCTGCGGGACGAGGCGCTTTCGGCTGCCGCTCGGGTAGATGAGGAACCAGCCGGGCTCGACGGTCGGCAGAAGGCGCGCCCAGCGGTGCAGCTCGGCCAGCTCGGAGCCCCGGTCGAAGGCGACGGCCTGACCGAGGAGGTTGGCCGCGAGTGCCGCTGCCGGGCGCTCGAAGAAGTAGTCGCGTGCGGCCAGCACGGTCACGCGGCGGCGGTCGCGCTCGGGCAGGGCCGCCAGGATGGCCAGCGTGTCAAGGTGGCTCTGGTGGTTGGCCATGATGGCCACGCGTGGCAGGTCGGGCGCAGCGCCCACGACCTCGAAGCGGAACTGCAGGCGCAGGGCCGTGGCCGCCAGGCGACGGCCGAGCGCACGAGCCGTGTCCAGGAGGAGGTCCGGCTGCCGCGGATACTGGCCGAGCCGGGCGGCCAGCGGCAGGTCGAGGTCAGGGAAGGGCTCGTACTCGAAGCGCGGCTCGTTCATGACGGGAAACCCCCGAAGAGGTAGCCCATGATGTGAGCGAAGGCCGGTGCCGTGACCATCAGGGAGTTGAGCCGGTCGGTCAGGCCGCCGTGGCCGGGCAGGACGGCGCCGAAGTCCTTGACGCCAGCGTTGCGCTTGACGTTGGCCATCGTCAGGTCGCCGACCTGGCCGCCGATGGTGATGATGAGCCCGGCCACCAGGACACCCCAGGGCGGCACGCCGGGGAAGACGATGGGCGCCTGGAGGAACGTCAGCCCGACGATGGTGACGCCCGCCAGCAGCGAGCCCTCGACCGTCTTGTTGGGGCTGATGGGCGTCCAGCGGTGGCGGCCCACGGCCTTCCCGTAGATGAACTGGAGGGCGTCGTTGAGCTGCGTCATGAGCAGCACGAAGAGCAGGTAGCCGAGACCGGTCGACGAGCCGTAGAGGTAGCTCAGGTGGGCCAGGAAGTAGCCGTAGAAGATGGCGCCCACGATGGCCAGCGCGAACCACTGCAGCATGCCGTCCGTGCGGCGCAGGACGATGGGCACGAGGGCCATGGCCAGCACCGTCCAGGTCGGGATGGCCATGAAGACGTCGTACCGACCGAGATAGGCGAAGAGGTTCTGGGTGGCGATCGCGCCGTAGGCGAGCAGCACGAAGAGCGTCAGGCGGTAGAGCCCCGTGACCCTCGCGTACTCCTTGAACGCCAGGATGGAGGCGACCGCCACGAGCAGCGTCCAGGCGCCCTGCCCCAGCCACATCGCGCCGAGCGCGACGGGCAGGATGACGAACCAGGTGCGCAGTGGGATCCAGGCGCCGGGCAGACGCAGGACCGCCAGGAGCCCCGTCGTGACGATGACCGTGACGACGGTGGCCAGCGTGTAGAGGCGCAGGGGATCGCTGCTCAGGGTTCCCAGGTCCAGGATGGCGTCGATGTCCATGACCGGAGCATCGAGCTAAGCCACCGCCCTGCCATCAGGCGGCGCCTTAGCATCCGACTCATTCACGCGGCCAGCAGCACTTGATCGAGCGTGGACGTTTGACAAGCCCGGCCATGTGAGGCACCGTGGGGGACAGCAGCGGCGGTCAAGCTCCGCTGGGTCAGGTCGATCCGGGACGCGTACAAGCGACCGCTCTGCACAGCGTCGGTCGCCATCTTGCGCGCGATCGCGCCAGTCACCGGATGGCGACTGATCTGATTGACGAAGCATTCGGTCACTCGTCGGCCCCGACCCCGCCCGGTGTGCGGAACGCTAGCAGGGCCACCCGTGGCACATATCGCATTCGTCTCCACGTATCCGCCGCGCCGCTGCGGCATCGCTACCTTCACCGCTGACCTGGGGCGGGCCATCGGCGGCCGGGAGGTCGTGGCCCTCCATCGCCCTGGGGAAGTCGGAGGGCAAGGCCACCTCGTCCACCACGTCATCCACACGGACGTCCGCGCCGACTACGCGCGCGTGGCCCGGGCCCTGGGCGGGTGTGGCGTCCGGATGGTCTCCATCCAGCACGAGTACGGCATCTGGGGTCCTGACGATGGCGAGGGCGTCCTGGACTTCATGGCTGCGCTCACGATGCCGGCCGTAGTGACGCTGCACACCGTGTTGCGCCATCCTTCGCCCGCCCAACATCGCATCATGCGGGGCATGCTGGAGGCCGCGGCCGCCGTGGTCGTGATGTCCAGGGCGGCCGCCACCATCCTCGGCGAACGCTATGGGGCAGATCTCACCAAGGTAGAGATCATCCCGCACGGCGTGCCCGACCTGCCCTTCGTGGAGCCCAACAGCGTCAAGCCGTCGCTCGGCCTGCTCGGGCGCCAGGTCCTGCTCAGCTTCGGGCTCGTGGGACCGAGCAAGGGCTACGAGGCCGTCATCGAGGCCCTGCCCGCCGTGGTCCGCGAGGTGCCCGACACACGCTACGTCATCCTCGGCGCCACCCATCCCGAGCTGCTCCGCAGCGAGGGTGAACGCTACCGCGAGCGACTCGCGGCGCTGGCGGCCGACCTGGGCATGACCGGCCACGTGGTCTTCGTCGATCGTTTCGTGGAGCAGTCGGAGCTGAGCCGCTGGCTCGAGGCAGCCGATGTCTTCGTGACGCCCTATCCGAACCTCGAACAGATCGTCTCGGGCACGCTCTCCTATGCCATGGCCGCCGGCAAGGCGTCGGTCTCCACTCCCTACCTGTACGCCTCGGAGATCCTGGCCGACGGACGCGGCCGGCTGGTGCCGCCCGGGGACCCGGCTGCCATGAGCGCCGCCCTTGTCGAGCTGCTGCAGGACCGGGGTTTGCGGACCGCCATGGCGAAGCGCGCCTACGGCCACGGGCGGGGCATGATCTGGTCGCGCGTCGCGGCTGACTACGAGCGCCTCTTCATGAGGCTTCGCATGGTGCCCCGCAGCGTGGCCATGCCGATCATGCCGGCCATCGCGGTGCCCAGTGCCTGAGCTTGCGCCGCTGTTCCCGGTCAGCCGCCGGCATCTCGAGGCCCTCAGCAGCGACATCGGGATCATGCAGCACGCGCGGCTGGCGCAGCCAGACCCGGACCACGGTTACTGCACTGACGATGTGGCGCGTGCCCTGCTGGTCGACCTGCTCCATCAGCGCGAGCTCGGCTGGAAGGCCGTGGAAGCCAGCGCCGCTCGCAATGTCCGGTTCCTGGCTGAGGCCTATGACCCGGCGTCGGGCCGGTTCCGCAACCTGAGGCGCGACGACGGCGCCTGGCTGGACGCGCCGGGCTCGGAAGATGCCGATGCACGGGCACTGCATGCACTTGCTGAGACCATCGCATCGGCGCCGCCGGGTGCCGTCCGCGAGAGCGCCCTGGCCCTCTTCTTGCGCGCGCTCCCGGGTGCCAGCCAGGTCCCCCACCTGCGACCGCTGGCCACGCTGGTGCTGGCCTGCGACGCGGCCGTCGGAGCTGGACTGAAGGGAGAGGTGGCGGCTGTCGGCCACCAAGCCGGCGAAGACCTGTGGCAGCTGTTCGAACCCAGTGCTGCCGCCGAGGACGGAGAGGATCGGAGAGGCGACGCTGATGCCTGCCCCTGGCCTGAGGACGTGGTCACGTACGAGAACGAGCTGCCGGCGAGGGCCCTCATCGTCGGAGGCCTCAGGCTGGGGCGACCGCGCATGGTCCGCGAGGGCCTGCGGATCCTTGACTGGCTCATCGACGCGCAGACCGCACCGGATGGTCACCTGCGGACCGTGGGCAATGACGGCTGGTGGCCGCGCGGGGGGCCAAAGGCCCGCTTCGACCAGCAGGCCATCTCGACGACATCCTTGCTGCTCGCGGCCGACACTGCCTTCGAGGCGACCGGCCTGGCCCGCTATCAGGACGCCATGGAGATGGCTTACGGCTGGTTCGTGGGCCGCAACGACGCCCACGCCTGGGTCGCCGAGCCGTCGTCCGGCGCCTGTGGTGACGGCATCGGCCCGGCAGGGGTGAGCCGCAACCTGGGCGCAGAATCGACGCTGATGTGGCTCATGGCGCTCGAGCACATGCGTGCCGCGCGGAGGCGTGCATCACGCCCAGCGCTGGTGCCGCGCACGACGCAGGCAGCGCGCGAGGCCCTGGCAGCGGTCTCGTGACGGCATCGCCGCTTCGCGTGGCGCTGCTGGCCCCCATCTCGTGGCGCGTGCCACCGCGCCACTACGGCCCCTGGGAGCAGTTCGTTTCGCTGCTGGCCGAGGGCCTGGTCCGCCGTGGCATCGACGTCACCCTGTTCGCTACGGCCGACTCGCTGACAAGCGCGCGCCTCGTGGCGACCGCACCGAGCGGCTACTCGGAGGACCCGGCCCTGGACCCCAAGGTCTGGGAGAGCCTCCACATCGCGGCGCTCTTCGAGCGGGCGGACGAGTTCGACATCATCCACAACAGCTTCGACTTCCTGCCCCTCACCTACAGCGGGCTGGTTGGGACGCCCGTCGTCACGACCATCCATGGCTTCTCATCCGAGCGCATCCTGCCCGCCTACGCGGCGTACGACCGGCGGACCTCCTACGTGGCCATCAGCGAGGCCGACCGGCACCCGGACCTGCACTACGTGGCGACCATCCACCACGGCATCGACATGGCGGCCTTCCAGGTCCGCAGCACGCCCGGTGAGTACCTGCTCTTCTTCGGCCGGATCCACCCTGACAAGGGCACCGTGGCCGCCATCGAGGTGGCAGAGCAGGCCGGGTTGCCGCTGGTCATGGCCGGCATCGTCCAGGATGAGGCGTACTTCGAGGACCTCGTGAAGCCACGTGTGGACGGCGTGCGGGTGCGCTACATCGGTCCTGTAGGCCCGGAGGCGCGCAACGCCCTGCTCGGCGGGGCTCGCGCGCTGCTGCACCTCATCGACTTCGAGGAGCCCTTCGGCTTCAGCGTCGTGGAGGCCATGGCCTGCGGCACGCCGGTCATCGCCCACGCCCGTGGGTCGATGCCCGAGATCGTCCGTGAGGGCGTCGGTGGCTACCTGGTGCGAAGCGTCGATGAGGCCGTGGCCGCGGTCCGGGCGTGCGGAGACCTGGATCGCCCCACAGTGCGCGCCTCGGTGGAGCGACGCTTCGACGTCGAGCGCATGGTCGACGAGTACCTGGAGGTCTACCGGCGCGTCGTGGCGGACCATCGGGCCGCGACCACCGGCACGCCGGACGCCGGCTGATTCCGATGCCGAGAGGCCCGATGCCGAGAGGCCCGATGCCGGCTGACCGCGAGGCACCCAAGGCGCCCGAGCTGGTCCGCGAGCCCTTTCGGCTGGGCATAAACTAATGGCCGTCTCGCACGGCCATGGGCTGGTGGCAGGACTTCGACGCGGCGGAAACGGCCGGTGACCTGGAGCTGATGGCCGAACGGGGCTTCGATTCGGTCAGGTTCTTCCTGACCTGGGACGCCTTCCAGCCGGCGCCAGACCGGGTGGACGTGGCCATGCTCGATCGGCTCGTGATGGTCGCGGACCTGGCCGAGCGGGCCGGGATGGCTGTCATGCCCACGCTCTTCACCGGTCACATGAGCGGGCTGAACCTGGTTCCCGACTGGGCGCTGGGCGGCTCAGACCGCGACCCTCGCTTCCGGGTGCTCGCGGGTGGGCGGCTCAGCAGGGAGCCACTGCGCAACTGGTACTCGGACCCCGCGGTGCGCGAGGCGCAGGCTTGGCTCGCAGGACAGGCCGCCGCCGCCCTGGCAGGCCACCCGGCGCTGTGGGCGTGGGACCTGGGCAACGAGTCCTCCAACTGCGTGCGCCCTCCGGACCGCTCGGCTGCCAGGGATTGGCTGAAGCGCACGTCCGCGGCCATCCGGTCTGCCGACCCGACGGCCCGGGTGACCATCGGGCTGCACATGGAGGACCTGGAGGAGGACCGCCAGCTGGGCCCTGCCGAGGCTGCCGCCGAGTGCGACTTCCTGACCATGCATGGCTACCCCATCTACGCGTCCTGGGCAGACGGGCCGACCGACGAGCACCTGCTGCCCTTCCTGGCCCACCTGACGTCCTGGCTGGGCAATGGTGCCGAGGTGCTCTTCTCGGAGTTCGGTGCACCGACCTACCGGGCCGCGGAGCCACGCCAGGAGCCGGTACGCCGCGAGGGCACCGTTATGCTCCTCGAGGAGCAGGTCGCGGCGGACTACACCCGGCGAGCGCTGGCCGCCCTCCGTGGGGCCGGCTGTCTCGGCGCCATGCTGTGGTGCTTCGCCGACTACTCACCAGCCACCTGGGACACTCCGCCGCTGGACGAGGCTCATCACGAGCGGTCGTTCGGGCTGTGGCGGTCGGATGGCTCGGCCAAGCCCGCGCTGGACGCGGTGGAGGCCTTGGCCGGCGCTCCTCGACAGGGCGACCTGCGAGTCCATGACTGGATCGACATCGAGTCGGACGAGTACTACCGGAGCCCCGGCGAGCACATCCGCCGCCTGTACCGCCGCTATCGAGAAGGGTCGACGACGATCCTCAGGTGAGCCGGCCCAGGACGTCCTCGAGCGGGATGGCGGCGATGCCGCTGCCCAGGTCGGAGAAGCCGTAGGGGATGACGAGGTCCCGGCCGTGGATGAGACTGCCGCACGAGTAGACGACGTTGGGCACGTAGCCGTCGCGCTCATCCTCGGTGGGGACCAGCAGCGGCTCATCGAGATGGCCGATGACCCGGCGCGGGTCCTCGAGGTCCAGGAGGATGGCCCCCAGCGCGTAGCGGCGCATCGGACCGACCCCATGCGTGATGACCAGCCAGCCGGCCTCGGTCTCGATGGGAGATCCACAGTTGCCCAGCTGCACGAGCTCCCAGGGCCGCTCCGGCCGCTGGATCAGGCAGGGATCCTGCCAGTACCGCACGTCGTCGGAGAACATCAGGTAGTTGGACTCGTTGTCCTGCCGCGAGAGGGCCGCATAGCGTCCGCCGATCAGCCGCGGGAAGATGGCCATGCCCTTGTTGCGCGCCGCGTCGCCGTTGAGCGTGGCGATGTCGAAGGTGCGGAAGTCCGACGTTTCGATGAGCTGCGGCAGGATCTGGCGGCCATCGAACGCCGTGTACATCGCGTAGTACAGCAGCGAGCCATCGTCGTGGCAGAACCTGACGAAGCGGGCGTCCTCCATGCCCTGGCTCTCCGTCGGCCCGGACGGGAAGATGACCCGTTCGGAGAGCTGCGTATCAGCGGCGAACTCGATGGTGTAGTCCGAGGCCGCCAGCCAGCGGATGATGCGGACCGCTTCGTGGGCGGCAGCCTGGTCCACGGCGCGATCATCGAGGTCGGTGATGGCAGCCTCGAACTGCTCGAGCGTGAAGCGCCGAGGAAGCGGATCGAGCACGAGGCCGGCCATCTCGTCGGTCACGCCCAGTGCGCGCAACTTCAGGCGGAAGGCATCCTGCGGGTAGAGCGGGTCGCGACGCTGTCCGGTGGTCGTGAAGCGGCTCGGCTCGTCCACGTGGACGTTGCCCTCCGAGTCGATGGTGCCTGACCGGAACTCGATCGACGAGAGGTGCCCCTCGCCGATCGCCCGCAGGCTCACGATGAAGCGCAACTCCCCGGTGGAGAGCCCGGACTGGTCGGGGGCCGGCACGATGGACGGATTCGAGAGCGCGGCTGCCTCGACTGAGTACTCGTGGGTGAAGTAGGCGCCGATGAGGAGCCGCTGCTCCCGATCGAGGCGGCCGGGGTCCTCGACGAGGCCGGCCACGGCCTCATAGTTGCGTTCCAGCGCCACATCCAGGTCGGGGTGGCGATCGCTGAACTGCTCCCGCGTCGCCGCCAGCGTGGCTGCCACGTCAGCCTCAGACAGGGCCAGGATCCGCTCGATCACCTGCCTGGCCCGGGCGCGCCCGTCCGTGGAGCCGGGCTGTGTCGGCAGGAAGGGCCTCATGACCACCCGCCGGGGATCGGGGCGCATGCGCACCTGCGTGCGGGTGACCGGGATCACGCCTTGGCCTGGGGCCAGCGGCCCCGAGCACTCACGCTGATCCGAGCACGCGTCTCACGCTGCCAAGGGTAGGCCATCCGCGACGAATGCCCATCGGGGACAGCTCCACCTGCGATCAGCCGGCCACGCCTGCGGCCACCGCGTTGACCGCGGCATGGTGGTGCAAAGCCGACTCGGCGTCGAGGCCGGCCGGCTTCAAGTCGAAGACGACCTCCTTGATGGTGCCCGTGAAGGCGTATGGGGCCCTGACCTCGTACTGGAGGTCGACGACCCCGCCGTTGTCCCGGCCGATGTCCATGCCCGAGTAACTCGAGAAGGCGATCGGCACGGTGCGCTCGAGGCGCCCCTCGCCGATCTGGCGGTCACCGGCCCACAGGCTGACGCGGCCCGGCGCACCGGGCTTGGCCTCGTCGGCCTCAAAGAGCATCCGCAGGGTGACATCACCGGACGGGATGGGCTCGTCCGAGACCTGTCGGTACATGTCGACGCCGAGCAGGGAGTACGAGTGACAGAGCCGCCCGTCCTCGTTGACCCAGAGCGCGAAGCCGCCCATGAAGTCGGCGTTGGCGACGAGCACACCCTCAGCGCCCGACTCGGGCACGTGGACGCTGGCCTCGATGGCATAGGAGCGGCCGAAGATGCGCGGGGCCATGCCTCGCTGGATGTTCTGTACCCCCTCGGCGAAGCGGAAGCGGGTCACCGTGGGGAGCGGCGGCAGGATGCCGTACATGACCGAGACCCCGGCCATCAGCGGCAGGACCCGGTTGCGCTCCGCCTCCGCCCACCACAGCTCCTGAAGCTCGGTCACCTTCCCGGGATGCTCCGCGGCCACGTCGTGGGCCTGGCTGAAGTCGCGGCTGAGGTCGTAGAGCTCCCAGCCCGTGTCGCGGTCGGGATCCCAGTCCGACGCGGGTCCGTAGGCTGCCAGCGCCTGCGGTGAGATGTCCCAGGGCAGCCGGTTCGGCCGGGACGCGGCCCACCAGCCGTCCTTGTACATGGCGCGGCTGCCGAACATCTCGAAGTACTGCTGGGTGTGCCGCTCGGGCGCCGCCGCATCGCCGAAGGAGAACAGGAAGCTGGAGCCGTCCATGGGCTCCTGGGCGATGCCGTCGACGGTCTTCGGCTCGGGCAACCCGGCCGCCTCCAGGATCGTGGGGGCCACGTCGATGACGTGCGTGAACTGCGAGCGCACGGCGGGGTCCGGCTTGATGCGGCTGGGCCAGGCGATGACCATGGGGTCGCGCGTGCCGCCCAGGTGGCTGGCGGACTGCTTGCCGAACTGGAAGGGCGTGTTCATGGCGTGCGCCCAGGCGGCTGCCACGTGCGGGGCCGTGTGCTCGCTGCCGATGGCCTCCAGGCCTCCGTACTGCTCGATGAGCGCCAGTTGGTGCTCGGCATCGAGCACGATGCCGTTGAGGAAGGTCATCTCATTGAAGGAGCCTGTCGTCGTGCCCTCCAGGCTGGCGCCGTTGTCGCCCCAGATGTAGATGACGAGGGTGTCTTCCAGGTCGCCGAGGGCTTCGACCTCGTCGAGGAGCCGGCCGACATTCCAGTCGGCGTTCTCCTGAAAGCCCGCGTAGACCTCCATCTGCCGCGCATAGAGCTTCTTCTGGGCGTCGGTCAGCGAGTCCCAGGCAGGGAAGACGTCGTCAGGGCGGGGCGTGAGCTCCGTGTCCTGCGGCACGATGCCCAGCTCCTTCTGGCGCTGGAGGGTGCGCTCGCGCAGGGCGTCCCAGCCATCGTCGAAGGCGCCCTTGTAGCGGTCCGCCCACTCGGGTGCGACGTGATGGGGGGCATGTGCGCAGCCGGTCGAGTAGAAGAGGAACCAGGGCTTCTGGGCGTCCTGGGCACGCACGGCACGGAGCCACTCGATGGACTTGTCGGTGATGTCGTCCGGGAAGTAGTAGGGCTGCCCGTCCTTGCCCTCGGGCACGCCGATGGTCGAGTCGTCCATGGTGATGATGGGGTCGTACTGCCCTGCTGCCCCGGAGAGGAAGCCCCACCAGTGGTCGAAGCCCCAGGACTTGGGCCAGTGGTCGAAGGGACCGGCGGCGCCCTGGACGTTGTCCGGGGTGAGGTGCCACTTGCCGAAGCCACCGGTGACGTAGCCGTTCTCCTTGAGGATGCGCGGCAGGCCGGCGCAACTCTTGGGCTTGTTGGCGGTGTAGCCCGGGAAGGGGCCTGGGTACTC
>JBFYUV010000055.1:0-14968 GCA_041299865.1 Chloroflexota bacterium | reverse complement strand
TCGGCGTCATCGGCCTGATGATGGCGGGCTGGGCCAGCTTCAACAAGTACTCCCTGCTGGGTGGGCTGCGAGCCGCGGCGGCCATCATCAGCTACGAGCTGCCGCTCATCCTGGGCGTCATCGGCATCGTGCTGCTGGCCGGCACGCTGAACCTGGGCACCATCGTGGAGAACCAGTCGGGCTGGTTCCTCAACTGGTACGCCTTCCAGCAGCCGCTGGCCCTGATCATCTTCTTCATCGCCGCCACCGCTGAGGCGTCGCGGACGCCCTTCGACTTCACGGAGGCTGACTCGGAGATCGTGGCCGGCTTCGCCACCGAGTACAGCGGCATGCGCTTCGGCTTCTTCTTCTTCGCCGAGTACGTCAACGTCTTCATCCTCTCGGCACTCACGGTGACGCTCTTCCTGGGCGGCTGGAACGGGCTCTTCGACATCGACCCGCTGCTCGAGGCCGTGGGCATATCGACGCCCGTCTCGCTGTCCCTGGACATCGCCTCGCTGGGACCCTGGCTGATGGCCATCCCGGTGCTGGTGCTGCCGATCCTGGTGATCGGCCTGACCGCGCTGGTCTGGATGGTCAAGTCCTCGTGGGGCATCCTCGTGTCGCTCATCGTCGGCTTCGTGCTGGCCAACCTGCTCATCGTGGGCGCGCTCAGCATCTGGGCCCTCTTCAGCTTCGATGCCCTCATGGGCATCACCTGGTTCCTGGGCAAGTCGTTCGCGCTGGTGGCCCTCTTCGTGCTCATGCGGGCGACCTTCCCGCGCGTGCGCATGGACCAGCTCATGGGTTTCGCCTGGAAGTGGATGATGCCGGCCGCCCTGCTCAATATCTTCGTGACCGCGGGCGCCATCCTCATCGTCAAGGAGTTGGCCGGGTGAGGACGGACCGCGTCCCCGGCCTGGCGCTCGTGAAGGGCATGTGGTTCGCGTTCCGACAGGTGCTGCGGCCAAAGGTCACGGTGCAGTACCCGGAGGTCCAGAACCCCATCTCACCGCGCCATCGCGGCCGCCTCATCCTGCTCTATGACGAGGCCGGCACGCTCAAGTGCGAGACCTGCTTCCAGTGCGCCGCAGCCTGCCCCATCGAATGCATCGACATGGGCGGCGTGGACACGCGGGACCGCTACCACGTCCACTGGGGTCCCGCCGAGCAGTACGCCGAACGGCGCGAAGAGAGTGCCATGCGCCGCTCCGGGCGTCCCGTGCCGGACCGCACCTTCGATGCCTTCGAGTCCATCGACCTGGCGCCGCTCGACGCCATCCTGGCCGCGGAGGGCTACCGGCCACGCCGCTCGCTGGCCATCCTGGAGCGGACGCAGGAAGCCTACGGCCACCTGCCCGTGGCGGCGCTGCAACACGTCGCACACCAGACCGGCGCCTGGTACAGCGAGCTCTACGGCATCGCCAGCTCCTACCCGCACCTGCGCTTCGAGCCGCCTGGCAGCCACGTCGTGCGCGTCTGCCGCTGCACGCAGTGCGCGCTGCTCGGCGGGGGCCGGGTGCTGGCCGCCTTCCGCGAGCACCTCGGCACGGACGTCGGCGGCCAGAGCCCGGACGGCGCCGTGCGCCTCGAGACGACCGATTGCCACGGCGAGTCGTCGGGCAGCCCGCGCGTGGAGGTCGACGGCAAGGTCCTGCCGCGCTCCTCGGCGGAGGATGCCGTACGCATCGCAGCCGCCCTCCGCGCCCACGTGCCGCAGGGGCAGGTGGCATGAGCCTGCCCATCCTGCAGGGCGAGTCCGATTGGCCCTCCGTGCTCCTCGAGCGTGCCGGACAGGTCGACCCGGAGGCTGGCATCGAGGCGGCCGAGGCGGCCGGCGCCTGGGAAGCCCACGGCAGCGCCGTCACGAACCTCTCGCCAGAGGCGCTCATCGCGCTGGTCAGCGAGTCCGGACTGCGGGGCCGCGGCGGGGCCGGCTTCAGCACAGGCCGCAAGTGGCGGGACTGCGCCAGCCAGCCGGTGCAGCAGCGCTACGTCGTGGCCAACGGCTTCGAAGCGGATCCCGGTGCCCAGGTCGATCGCACGCTCATGGAGCTCGACCCGCACGCCATCGTCGAAGGCGTCGCCCTGGCCGCCTTCGCCGTGCGCGCGCAGGAAGCCATCATCGCCGTGCGCGCGTCGGCCGCCACCGCAGCCGCCCGCCTGCGACGCGCCATCGCGGAGGCCGAGGCGCGCGGCCACGTCGGCGCCCGTGGCGACGGGAGCAGCCCATCCCTGCGCATCGAGGTGCGCGAGCTGTCGGGCTCCTTCGTGCTGGGCGAGGAGACCGTCCTGCTGCGAGCCCTGGAGAGCCGCCGCGCCCAGCCCGACCAGCGTCCGCCGTACCCCTCACGGCACGGCCTGTGGGGCAAGCCGACGATCGTCAACAACGTCAAGACGCTGGCCGCGGTGCCCTGGATCGTGCGCCACGGCGCCGGCGCCTTCGCGGCCATCGGCACGCCGGAGTCGCCGGGCACCACGCTCCTGCAGCTGGGCGGCGTCGTACGCCGGCCCGGCATCGCTGAGGTGCCGCTGGGGGCCACGGTCCGCGAAGTGCTCGATGGGCCGGGCGGCTCCGTGGAGGGCACCCTGAAGGCCGTGCTGGTGGGTGGTCCGACGGGCGGCTTCCTGCCCCCTGAAGCGCTGGACACAGCGCTGACCTACGAGGCGCTGGCGGCCGCCGGGACGCTGGCCGGCTCGGGCAGCCTGCTGGCCCTCGACGAGGCGACCTGCCTCGTCGACCTCGCCACCCTGATGACCCGCTACCTGTCCGACCAGGCCTGTGGCAAGACCATCCCCTGTCGCATCGGCACGCGCCGCCTGGCGGAGCTCGGTGACGCCTTCTGCAGCGGCCGCGTGCGGCCCACGGATGCCGCGCTGATCGACGACCTCGCGCGCGACATGCGTGCCGCGGCTCTCTGCGGACTCGAGGCCCAGGCCCCGAACCTGCTCCTCTCGGTGATGCGATACTTCGCCGCGGAGTTCGAGGACCACATGGTGCGTGGTCACTGCCCGGCCGGCGTCTGCCAGCCCATCTCGCTCGCGGGCGTGGCCCGATGACCAGCCTGACCAAACCGGGGGGCATGCTCGGAGATTCCCTGGCACCATGACCGACACCCTGCCGCAGACCAGCCCGCCGCCCGTCAGCCCGCTGCAGGTCGGCCAGCCTCTCATCGGCCAGCCTCGAGCAGACGAGTCGCTCGAACAGCTGCTCACGACGCAGTCGCCGCAGCGGCCCCAGGTCGCGCCGCAGTTCGACATCGAGATCGACGGCCGCACCGTTACCGGGCGTGCCGGGCAGACCATCCTGGAGGTCTGCCGGGACAACGGCATCGAGGTCCCCACGCTCTGCTACGAGCCCAAGCTGCCCGGCTTCGGTGCCTGCCGCATGTGCGTCGTGGAGGTCGAGGGCGAGGAGACGCCACCCATCTCCTGCTCACGCGAGGCGGAGCCGGAGATGAAGGTGCAGACGCAGACGCCGCGCCTGCGCCAGATCCGCAAGACCAACCTGGAACTCATCTTCAGCGACCACAACGCCTATTGCCTGCCGCCCTGCCAGAACAAGTGCCCCAGCCACATCGACATCCCGGGCTTCCTCAAGGCCAACACAGAGGGCGACTTCGTCGAATCGGCGCGTATCTTCAAGCGCACCATCCCCTTCCCCTCGGTCCTGGGCCGGGTCTGCCCGGCGCCTTGCGAGGAGCACTGCCGCCGCGATGAGGTGGAGGAGGCCATCGCCATCCGCGACAGCCACCGCTACGCGGGCGATCAGGTCCTCAAGGCACAGGCGGCCGGCGCCAGGCCACCACGGCCCTTCGACCAGCAGGCCTCCACGGGCAAGCGGGTGGCCGTCATCGGCTCCGGCCCCTCGGGCATGTCAGCGGCCTATTACCTGGGCCTGAGCGGCCACGAGGTGACCGTCTTCGAGCGCGACCCAGAGCCGGGCGGCATGCTGCGCTACGGCATCCCGCAGTACCGCCTGCCCAAGGTGGAGATCCTGGAGGCTGAATACGAGGCCGTCTGGGACCTCGGCGTGCGGCTCGTCGCGAACGCCGAGCTGGGCGTGGACTTCACGGTCGACGACCTGCAGAACCAGGGCTTCGACGCCGTCCTGGTGGCCATCGGCTGCTACGACACCAACAAGCTGGGCATCCCGAACGAGGACGCCGACGGCGTCATCGACGGGCTAGAGTATCTGCGCATCGCCACCCTGGGCCTGCCCTATCCCGACCACGCCGGCAAGCGCGTCGTGGTCATCGGCGGCGGCTTCACCTCGATGGACTGCTCGCGCACCTCGCTGCGCCAGGGCTGCTCGGAGGTGACGCTCGTCTACCGCCGCGACATGAAGGACATGCCGGCTGCCAACGAGGTCCACGAGATGATCGAGGAGGGCGCCCGCGCCATCTTCCAGGCCTCGCCGACGCGCGTCGTGACGGACGCCACCGGCAAGGTCAGCGGCGTGGAGTTCCAGCGCATGGCCCTGGGGGCGCCGGACGCCTCCGGGCGGCGCCGGCCGGAGGCCGTGGCCGGCACGGAGTTCATCATCGATTGCGACCGCGTCCTGCTGGCTATCGGCCAGGGGCCGGACCTGCGCTGGCTGGATCACGGGTCGGAGGGCGTGTTGGCCAGCTCGCGCGGTCGGCTGGACGCCGATGCCGTGACCTTCGCCACGGGCCGGCCGGGCGTCTTCGGCACCGGCGACGTGCGCACCGGCGCGGCCACCGTGGTGGCGGCCGTCGCGGAGGGCCGCCGCGCCTCGTACGCTATCGATGCCTACCTGCATGGCCAGGACCTGGAGGCCATCAAGACTCGCCAGACGCTCGCGGAGCCGCAGCCCGAGTTCCTCTCCATCGTGCCCTACACGAGCGAGGTCAAGGAGCCGCGCCTCCGCTTGCGAGCCATGCCCGCCGAGGAGCGCAGCACGTCATACGTCGAGTACGAGATCCCCTACACGCAGGCCGAGGCCATGCGCGAGTCGGCGCGCTGCCTGCAGTGCACCTGCGAGGCCATCGGCTACTGCGACCTGCGCCGCCAGGGCATCGAGTACGGCACGACGCTACGGACCCTGGACCCCGCGCGCAGCGGCCTCTCTGTGCGCAGCGTGGCGGAGAACCGCTTCACCGGCGCGAACCACGACTACCTGCGCGACGACAGCCACGCCTTCATCCTGCGCGAGCCCTCTCGCTGCATCGACTGCGGCCGCTGCGCCAACATCTGCAAGGAGGTCGTGGGGGCGGCCTGCTACGACTTCATGCGCACCGGCTTCGACACCCTGGTGACGACGCCGCTGGATATGAGCCTCAACACGACGCCCTGCGTGTCGTGTGGACGCTGCGCGGAAACGTGCCCGACGGGCGCCCTGATGCCCAAGCCACGCGTCCTGGAGAAGTACGAGGTCGATGAGTCGCGCTGCATCCTCTGCGGCATCTGCGTGGACGCCTGCCCCTATGATGCCTTGCGCTGCGGACCGGACTTCGAGCTGGCTCACGAGTCGCGCGAGGAACCCATGATCGACCTCATGGCCATCGCGGCCCTGGAGCGCGACACGGAGATCAGCTACGTGCGCCGGGAGCGTGACTGGCTGGCCCGGGCCCAGGCCCAGGGCCGGGACATCCCGGCCGAGCGGCAGCTGCCCATGCTGCCGCCGGGCCTGCTGAAGACGAACGGAAGCACGGCCTCGAATGGCGCCGGCGCGGGTGCCGGCGCTGGCTCTGGGCACGCCCACCACAGGTAGAGCACGGGGGGACAGAGGGAGAGCGTGGAGCTGCCGCAGACGGTTCCGTACCTCGAGTGGCGCTGGGATGACCTGGTCTTCCTGGTGCTGGCGGGCGTCATGCTGGGCGCTGCGCTGCTCGTCGTGCTGGGCCGCGACATCATCCGCTCCGGTCTCTGGCTGGTGCTCTCGTTCGCCGGCCTGGCCGGCATCTACGCCCTGCTGGGCAGCACCTTCATGGCCCTCACGCAGGTGCTCGTCTACATCGGCGCCATCAGCGTGCTCATCCTTTTCGCCATCATGATCACGCAGTCCAAGGCAGGCCCCAGCCAGCTCGTCTTCCAGCGCCAGTGGTGGGCAGCCGCCATCGCCGCTGTCGTGCTGGTCGGCCTGCTGCTGACCGCGGTCCTGCTGACCACGTTCCCGCTGGCCACGGACCTCGTGCCGCAGCCGGCGCGGGACATCGCCCTGCTGCTCTTCGGGGACTACCTCTTCGCGGTCGAGGTCGTGGGCGTGCTCCTCCTCGCGGCCGTCATCGGCGGGCTCTACCTGGCCCGCCGTGACCCGGACATGCCCGAGACCAACCGGCTGGGCGGTCCCGGCGGGCTGCCGGCGGGTCCGACGCCCATCGCGGACGAGGAAGAAGCCGCGTGAGCCACTCGCTGGAGGCCTACCTCGTCCTCTCGGTGCTGCTCTTCGGCATCGGCGTCTTCGGCTTCCTGGCCAGGCGCAACGCCATCGCCATGCTGATGTCCATCGAGATCATGCTCAACGCCGTGAACCTGGCCATCGTGGCGTTCGGCGCCTTCACGCCGGAGCTGGCTGCGCAGGCCTCCACCATCGCGCTCTTCGTCATCGCCGTGGCCGCGGGCGAGGCCACCGTGGGCCTCGCCATCGTCATCGCCATCTACCGCAACCGCAGGACGCCGCTCGTCGACGAGTACGCGTCGATGCACGACTAGGCGCCGCGGATGGGCATCTTCAACGCGGAGGGGGCGCAAGAGGCGCTGCGCCTGTCCGAGGCCAGCCCCGAGCAGGCGACAGCGATCCTGGCGCTGCTGGTGCTGCCCATGGCCGGCTTCCTGCTGACCGGGCTGCTGGGGCGCCGCCTCGGCGAGCGGTCCTGGATCATCGCTGTCACGGCCACCCTCATCACGGCGGCCGTCGCCACCGTCCTGGCCTTCGGAGCGCTGACCAGCTCAGAGCCCATGGCCGTGGGCTTCACCCTCTACACCTGGATCCCGGCCGGGGCCCTGCAGGTCGAGTTCGGCTTCCTCTTCGACAACCTGACCGCGGTCATGCTCATCGTGGTCACCTGGATCGGCACGCTGGTACACATCTACAGCATCGGCTACATGGCCCACGACCCCGGCAAGTGGCGCTTCTTCGCCTACCTCAACCTCTTCATATTCAGCATGCTGCTGCTGGTGCTGGCGGCCAGCTACCTGGTCGTCTTCGCCGCCTGGGAGCTGGTGGGCCTCTCCTCATACCTGCTCATCGGCTTCTGGTACAAGCGGCGCGCCCCGGCGTTGGCTTCCAAGAAGGCCTTCCTGGTCAACCGCGTGGCCGATCAGTCGTTCGTGGTGGGCATCATGGGCGTCTTCCTGCTGACGGGGACGATGGACATCCTGGATTCGTTCGCGCCCTTCCAGACGGTGGACCCGCTGGTGCGCAACATCGTGGCTCTGCTGCTCTTCGTGGGCGCGGCCGGCAAGTCGGCACAGTTCCCCTTCCACGTCTGGCTGCCCGACGCCATGGAGGGCCCCACGCCGGTCTCGGCCCTCATCCACGCCGCCACCATGGTCAACGCCGGCGTCTACTTCGTGGCGCGCACCTCACCTCTCTTCGCCAGCGCGCAGCAGGCCATGCTCATCGTGGCCGCCATCGGCATCTTCACGGCCATCCTCTCGGCCAGCATCGCCCTGACGCAGAAGGACATCAAGCGCGTGCTGGCCTACTCCACGCTCTCGCAGCTGGGCTACATGTTCGCGGCCCTCGGGGTGGGCGCCTTCGTGGCCGCCATCTTCCACCTCATGGCCCACGGCTTCACCAAGGGACTGCTCTTCCTGGGCTCCGGGTCGGTCATCCACGCTGTCGACGGCGAGCAGGACATGGACCGCATGGGCGCCCTGCGAAGGAAGATCCCCATCACCCACTGGACCTTCCTTATCGGCGCCCTGTCGCTGGCCGGCATCCCGCCGCTGGCGGGCTTCTTCTCCAAGGATGCCGTGCTGGCCGAGTCGTTCCTCTTCGGCTACAGCTGGGTCTTCGTCATCGGCCTCATCGTGGCCGGCCTGACGGGCTTCTACATGTTCCGACTCATGGGCAAGACGTTCTATGGTGAGAGCCACGTGGACCCGGCCGTGGAGCCCCACGTCCACGAGTCTCCGCCGTCCATGACCGTATCGCTCATCCTGCTGGCCATCCCGACCGTCTTCCTGGGGCTGCTCATCGGTCCCGTGCTCGAGTCCCTCACCAAGTCGCGCATCTTCGGGTGGCTGGAGCCGATATTCCGAGAGGCCGACGAGATCCTGGGCATCCATCCCCACGAGTACGAGCTCTTCGGCATCGATGGCGCGCTCATCCTGGCCTCCGTGACCGTGGCCGCCCTGGGCATCGGCGTGGGCATCTGGCTCTTCGGCTTCTTCGGACGCCGCGGCCGCCCCGACGTGGTGGAGCGCATCACGCAGCGCAACCGCCTCACCCAGGCGCTGTACACGGCTTCCTTCAACAAGTGGTGGTTCGACGACCTCTACTCGCTCGTGTTCTACCGTTTCGGCGGCCTGCTGGCCAACGCCGTCATGTGGTTCGACGTGCGCATCATCGACGGCGTCGTCAACGGCACCGGCAGCGTCACGCAGGCGACCGGCGAGCGAGTCCGCCACCTCCAGACCGGGCGCGTGCAGAACTACGCGCTGGGGATCGCCATCGGCCTGGTCGTCATGATCGCCCTCTTCATCCTGCTGGCGCGCTGATGCTCGACGACTTCCTGGCCCGGCCGGACCTCCTCTCGCTGCTCATCGCCACGCCACTGCTGGGCGCCATCGTCCTGGGCTTCGTGCCCGGGCGGCGCGTCACCCTCATCCGCTACCTGGCGCTGGGCACAGCGGGTCTGGCCTTCGTCATCTCGCTGCTGGTGGCGGTCAGCTTCGACAGCAGCCAGCCCGGCTTCCAGCTGGTCCAGCAGGCCGACTGGATCGCCTTCCTGGGCATCCAGTACAAGGTCGGCGTGGACGGCATCTCGCTGGTCATGGTGCTGCTCACGACGGTCCTGACGCTCATCAGCATCCTGGCCAGCTTCGGGCCCATCCAGACGCGCGTGAAGGAGTACATGATCGCCTTCCTCGTGCTCGAGGTGGGCATGCTGGGCGTCTTCCTGGCCCTCGACCTCTTCCTCTTCTATGTCTTCTGGGAAGTGGTCCTCGTGCCCATGTATCTCATCATCGGCATCTGGGGCGGCGCCAACCGCATCTACGCCACCATCAAGTTCGTCATCTACACGCTGATCGGCTCGCTGCTGATGCTGGTGGCCATCCTGGCCGTGGCCTGGTCCTACCAGCAGGCCACGGGCAGCTGGGTGGGCGCCTTCGACTACGAGACGCTGCTGGCTGAGGGCGTCGAGCCCACGCTGCAGGTGTGGGCCTTCCTGGGCTTCTTCCTGGCCTTCGCCATCAAGGTGCCCATGTGGCCCTTCCACACCTGGCTGCCCGACGCCCACACGGAGGCACCCACGGCCGGCTCCGTCATCCTGGCCGGCGTTCTGCTCAAGCTGGGCGGCTACGGCCTCATCCGCTTCAACCTGCCGCTGTTCCCGGAGGCCTCGGAGGACCTCGCCCCGCTGGTCATCGCGCTGTCGATCATCGGCATGCTCTACGGCGCCATCGTGGCCATCCGCCAGCCGGACCTCAAGCGGCTCATCGCCTACTCCTCGGTCAGCCACATGGGCTTCGTGACGTTGGGCATCTTCGTCCTCGGCGAGCAGGGGCTGCAGGGCGCCATCTTCCAGATGGTGGCCCACGGTGTCATCACGGGCGCCCTCTTCCTCCTCGTGGGCGTCATCTACGAGCGCACCCACGACCGCACCATCGCCAGGATGGGCGGCCTCGGCGGTCGCCTGCCGATCTTCGCCACCCTGATGGTCTTCTTCAGCCTGGCCTCGGCCGGCCTGCCCGGCCTGGCCGGCTTCGTGGGCGAGTTCCTGGTGCTGCTGGGCGCCGTCGACTACCAGCCGATCGTCGGCTTCGTGGCCGCCCTGACCATCATCTTCGCGGCCGTCTACCTGCTCTTCATGGTCCAGAACACCATCTTCGGAGAGCTCAGCGACTTCCTGAAGGGGCTGGGCAGCAAGCTCACGGACGTGGACCGCGTGGAGGCCATGACGCTGGCGCCCCTCGTCGTGCTGACCGTCCTGCTGGGTCTCTTCCCGGCCCTCGTGCTGGACCTCATCCGGCTGCCGGTGAGCGAGATCCTGAGCGTCGTCGGCGGCGCGGCTGAGGCCGTGGTGGGCAGCACGGCGGCGCTCCGGCCATGACCTGGGACGACGTGCTCACCATCCTGCCCTTCTCGCTCGTGGTGGCCAGCGCGCTGCTGGTCATCCTGGTGGACCTCTTCTGGCCGCGGCGAGACCGGCTGGTCATGGCCGTGGGCCTGGGCGGGCTCGTCCTGGCCCTCGTGGCCAGCCTCGCCATCGGACCGCTGCCCGGCGGCGTCGGCCTGCTCGGGGAGCCGGGCACGATCGGCGACCCGTCGCTCTACACGCTCGATCTCTTCACCGTCCTCATGGATGTGGTCCTCATCCTCATCGGCCTGCTGACGCTGCTCTTCGCCCCGGACTACCTGGCCCCACGGAAGCTGCCACTGGCCGAGTTCACGGCCACGCTCCTCTTCGCGGTCAGCGGCGGCATGCTCATCGCCGGCGGCCAGGACCTGCTCATCCTCTTCCTGGGCCTGGAGTTGCTGGTGCTGCCGGGCTACCTGCTGGCAGGCTTCGCCAAGCGGGACGGTCTCTCCACCGAGGGCGCCATCAAGTACTTCCTGCTGGGCTCGTTCTCCAGCGCCGTCCTCCTCTTCGGCCTGGCCTTCGTGCTGGGCTTCACGGGCTCCACGCAGCTGACGGCCATCGCTGACCAGCTCTCGGCCATCGTCGACGGCAGCCAGCCGCTGCCGCTGGCGCTGGCCATGGGCCTCGGCCTGCTGTCGGTCGGGGCCCTCTTCAAGATCGCCGCCGTGCCCTTCCACTACTGGACACCGGACGCCTACCAGGGCTCGCCGACGCCGGTCACCGGCTACCTCTCGACGGGGCCCAAGATCGCTGCCTTCGCGCTCATCCTGCGCCTCTTCGTGGAGGCCCTGACGCCACTGCGCGGCGAGTGGGCGTTGATCATCGGCGTGCTGGCTGCCATCACCATGACCATCGGCAACCTGGCCGCCCTGGGCCAGGACAACATCAAGCGCATGCTGGCCTACTCGTCGATCGCGCACACCGGCTACATCATGGTCGGGCTGGTCGTCTTCGCCACGGCACCCAGCGAAGCAGTGGCCGAGGCGGGCGTCCAGAGCGTCCTGTTCTACGGGGTCGCCTACGCCTTCATGAACCTGGGCGCCTTCGCCGTGGTGGCCGGGCTGCAACGGCGCCCGGGTGTCACCAGCCAGATCGCCACGTTCACGGGCCTCGGCTACCGGGCCCCGGTCCTGGCCCTGACGATGACGGTCTTCCTGCTCTCGCTGACAGGCATCCCACCGCTGGCTGGATTCTTCGCCAAGGCGCTGGTGGTGCTGGGCGCGCTGGAGGCCGGCGGCGGCACCGCCCTCCTCGCGGTCGTCCTGATGCTCAACGCCGCAGCGGCAGCGTTCTACTACCTGCGCGTCGTCGTCGTCATGTACATGCGCAAGCCGGCGGAGGATGCCGGCCCGGTCAGCATCGGCCTGCCCACGCGCGTCGGACTCGTGCTGGCCGCCACCGCCACCATCGCCATCGGCCTGTTGCCGCCCGTCACGGAGGCCGTGCTGGACTGGACGGAGGCCGCGGCCGCCGCGCTCACCTCGATCTAGGTCGGACGCCGGACCCAGCGCATCTGACTCTGGCCACGAGCCCCAGGAAACGGGCGGCCTCGCGTGGCGAGGACAGCACGTGGTCGGCCCGCTCGGCGACGCCGGCACGGGTGTCGACATGACCAGCCACGGCGATGGCCAGCCCCTCGACAGCCCCACGCGAGCGCGCCCGGCGCAGGGCATCGAAGGCCAGGGCATCGGTGTGGTCGTCGCCGAGCATGACGATCACACAGGGCTGATGCTCATCGATGAGCCGGAGCAGCGCAGTGCCCTTGTCAGTCGCGCCGGCCGGTCGGAGCTCGAGCGAGCGACGGCCGCCCGAGCGGACGAGGATGCCAGCGGGATCGACGCTGTCGGTGGCCGCCACGACACGCGCGCGAGCAGCCTCGGTATCCGGCGCGGCCCGGAAGTGGAAGGTCAGCGCGGAGCCCTTGGGTTCGATGACCAGCCAGGCTTCTGCGATGGCCAGTGGCACCTCGAGCCGGAGGCGCTCGACCATGGCGATCTCAGCCGCGCTGGCCGGCTCGCGCTGGACCTGGAGCGCGCCGGGCCGGAAGCCGCGCGGGGCTATAGCCCACTCGGCGCCGTGGTCTCCGAGGTAACGGATGCCGCCCACGCGAGCCCGGCCGGCCAGGTCGAGCACGGTGCGTCCGGAGAGGAGGGCGACCTGCACTCCGGGAGCCATCGCGAGCCCTCGCAGGGCGCGTCGGGCAGACGGGACGATGGTGGCTCCCCACGGATCGGACACCAGGCCTGCGAGCGTGCCGTCGAAGTCACTGACCACGAGGATGGCACCGTCCCCGGCGAGCGAGAGGACGCGCCGCGCGAGCCACGGTGCCGGGACCGGGAGCCCATCCTCAGAAGCCAGCGGCGACCCCTTCCTCGACGTCCTCCGCGCGGTCCCCGGTGGCAGCCGTGCCGCCCTCGACGCCGACCGCACGGCGGGCCCGGCTGCCGTGGCCGTGCATCAGCCAGGCCGGGATGGCGGTCACGAGAAGCACGATGGCGGCCACGATGAAGAGCTGGCCGAGGACGTCGGCTGCTTCATTGGAGGCCCAGCGCTCCAGCGCATCGAGCACCATCGGGTCACCCAGCGGTGCGCCGACCAGCTCGGAGGGCAGGATGCTGTCGCGGAAGGCCTGGTCCTCGATGGCTTTCGAGACGGCATCGATGCGCGTCGTGGCGAAGGCCGTGAGGATGGCCATGCCGAGGCCCATGCCGACCATGCGGGCCACGGTCACGGTGCCGCTGGCCATGCCGAAGGCGGCCCGACCGGCGGCCTCGACGGCGGCCGTGGTGCGTGGCGTGACGGTCAGGCCGAAACCCAGGCCGAAGAGCGACACGGCCGCCATCGGCACGAGGAGGTCGGTGTCGAGGCGCACGGTGGAGAGCAGGAGCAGGCCGAGGATGCTCGTGCCGAGGCCGATGATGGTCACGATCATGCCGTCCACGCGCCGCACGGCGAAGCCCGAGACGAAGGCGCCCAGCGCCATGGCCAGGGCCAGCGGGCCGAGCAGGAGGCCCTGCTCCTCGGGCCCCGCGAAACGCACGCGGTCCACGAAGGTGGCGACACCGATGATGGCCGTGGCCAGCGCATAGCCCGTCAGCAGGCTGACCAGGACCGCCCCCGAGAAGACGCGGTCGGCGAAGAGACGAAGGTCCAGGAAGGGCTCCGGGGTGTGCAGCATCCGCCAGGCGGCAAACGCCCCGCACAGGACTGCGATACCGGTGGCGATGGGGACCAGCGGCAGGCCGCCATCCGTCTGCTCGCCCACGAGGGTGATGGCCAGCAGGCCGCTGGTGAGGGCGATCGAGAAGAACGTCGCGCCGACGGCGTCCATGCTCGTGCGGCCGGGCTTGACATCCCAGCCCGGTGAGGCCGCCCAGACATAGATGAGCGCCAGGGCCGACAGTGGCGCGGTGATGTAGAAGATCCAGCGCCAGCTCGGCGCCAGGGCGTCGACGAGGGTGCCGCCCCAGATGCCGATCGAGGCCAGTGCATCACGGAGCTGCATGTGCTCCAGGACGAGGGCGCCGAGGACCGGGCCCACGGCCATGCCCAGGAAGGTCGCGGCGCCCACGAAGCCGAGCGCCCTGGACCGCGAATGGCCACTGTAGAGGTGGCTGGCGCCGGCGGTCGCGAGGGGCACGATGGCGCCGGCGCCGGCGCCCTGGATGACACGCGCGATGACCAGCTGCTCGAGACTCTGGGCGGCGCCGGAGAAGAGCGAGCCCAGCCCGAACAGCGCCAGCGAGGCCATCATGAGGGCCGGCAGCCCGAAGCGATCGGCGGCTCTGCCCGCCAGTGGCGTGGCCGCGATGTAGGCGATGAGATAGGCGGTGATGACCCACGAGGCCCGGCGCAGGTCGGTCCAGCCGGAGAGATCGACGATGATGCGGGGCAGGGCCACCGCGGTGATGAAGAGCTCGATGCCCACCAGCAGCACGCCCAGGCAGAGCGCCGCCAGCATCAGCGCGCGGGAGGCAGGGCTCATGGTCGGCAGCCCTCAGCGCGGACGCGCCGTCCGCCCGACCGGCACCGGGCGGTCAGGCACCGGGCATCGTCAGGAGCCAGGCGCCCTTGACCAGGGGCAGGTGGGTGGCCTGCAGGCCATCGACCTCGGCCTGCCAGCGGCGCACCATCTCACGCTCGTCAGGGCGGTCGCCGTCATCCACGAAGATGGTGGCTCCCGGCGCCAGGTGCTCACGCAGCAGGGGCAGGGCGGGATAGCGGGCCAGGGAGCCCGTGTCCCCCGGTGGTCCATCCACGAACAGGGCGTCGATGACGCCGGGAACGCCAGTCGCCAACTCGTACCAGCTCCAAGTGGCGGTGCCCAGCGAGACGTCCACGAGTGGCGCGACCACGACGCTGGCCACGTCCGCGAGGCCCTGGGCGGCCAGCTCGGCGCGTGTCCGGTCGGCGTGCTCGGACAGGTGCTCGAGCGCGACGAGGTGGCCACGGCCTGACTGCTGCAGGCGCCGCGCGATGACGATGGTGGAGACGCCGCTGCCCAGCTCCAGGACCTGTGCCGGTGCCGCCTGGTCGATGATGCACACCAGCTGCACCAGGGCGTCAGGCGCGGCGGCGTACCCGCGCGTGGCCGGCAGCGGATGCGCCAGCTGGAGCTCGGCGTGCAGCCAATCCAGGGCCTCCAACTGGCTGAAGAGCCGCGTCTCGGCAGCCTCGATGGCGTCGATGGTCCGGCGGCCCTGGATGCGCACCTC
>JBFYUV010000054.1:0-4543 GCA_041299865.1 Chloroflexota bacterium | reverse complement strand
GCCGCCGCCCAACGTGACCGGCGCGCTGCACCTCGGCCATGCGGCCCGCTCGGCCACGGAAGATCTCATGATCCGCCGGGCTCGTATGCAGCAGCGGCCCACGCTCTGGTTGCCCGGCGTGGACCACGCCTCCATCGCCGCCCAGTGGGTGCTGCGCCGTGTCCTGGCGGACGAGGGCACGACGCCGGAGGAGCTTGGGCGGGAGCGCTACCTGGAGCGCATGTGGCGCTTCATGGACGAGACGCGCCCGGTCATCATGGGCCAGCAGCGCCGCCTGGGCATCTCGGCCGACTGGGGCCGCGAGCGCTTCACCATGGACGCTCGCTCGGCGCGGGCCGTGCGCGTGGCCTTCAAGCGACTCTACGAGGACGGCCTGGCCTACCGCGGACAGAAGCTCGTCAACTGGTGCCCGGGCTGCGGCACCAGCGTCTCCGACCTGGAGGTCATCGGCACCCCCGAGCAGGGCAGGCTGTGGTCCGTTCGCTACCACCTGCTGCCGGAGGGCGCGGCTCCCGGCGCGAGCCCAAGCCACGACGAGACCATCACCGTGGCGACCACGCGGCCGGAGACCATCCTGGGCGACACCGCCGTGGCGGTCCACCCGGAGGATCCGCGCTACGCCGCGCTCGTCGGCCGCACCGTGCGCATCCCCTTCGTCGATCGCGACGTGCCCATCATCGCGGACGCCTTCGTGGAGCGCGACTTCGGCACGGGCGCCGTGAAGGTCACGCCCGCCCACGACCACACCGACTTCGCCACTGGCGAGCGCCACGGCCTGCCGCGCGTCGATGTCATGACCGATGCCGCCACTATGAGCGAGGAGGCCGGCCCGTTTGCGGGACTGACCCGTGAGGCCTGCCGCGAGCGCATCCTGGCCGACCTCGCGGCCGTCGGCGACCTGGCAGCCGAGGTCGACCACGAGCTGGCCATCGGGCGCTGCCAGCGCAGCGACGACATCGTCGAGCCGCGCCTCAAGACGCAGTGGTTCATCGACGTCAAGCCCATGGCCGACCGTGCCATGAAGGCCGTGCGCGAGCGGCGCACACGCTTCGTGCCGGAGCGCTTCGAGAAGGTCTTCTTCGACTGGCTGGAGAACATCTACGACTGGAACATCAGCCGGCAGCTCTGGTGGGGCCATCGCATCCCGGCCTGGTACTGCCCGGACGGACACGTCACGGTCAGCGACGACGGGAGCGGGCCGCAGCGCTGCGTCGAGTGCCGCTCGGTCGAGCTGACCCAGGACGAGGACACCTTCGACACCTGGTTCTCCAGTGGCCTGTGGCCCTTCTCCACGCTTGGCTGGCCGGACGAGTCGCAGGACCTGCGGACCTACTACCCGACGACGGTCATGGAGACCGCCCACGACATCCTCTTCTTCTGGGTGGCCCGCATGATGATGCTGGGCGAGTGGCTCACCAACGAGGAGCCCTTCTCGGTGGTGTATCTGTCTGGGCTCATCCGCGATCCCTATGGCAAGAAGATGTCGAAGACGAAGGGCAACGTCATCGACCCGCTCCAGATCATGGACGACATCGGGGCTGATGCCCTGCGTTTCGCGCTCATCAACGGGGCGGCGCCGGGGGCGGACCAGCGCCTCGGTCCGTCGCGCCTCGATGGCGCCCGCAACTTCGCCAACAAGCTCTGGAACGCGGCACGCTTCGTGCTGGGAGCCCGGCCGGAGGAGCTGCCCACGGATGCCGTCCTGGCGCTCCCGGATCGCGCACAGCTCGGCCCGGCGGAGCACTGGATCCTATCGCGCTGCCAGGTGGCAGTCCGCGAAGCCGAGACCGCCTATGCCGCCTTCCAGTTCGCCGAGGCCTCACGGGTCCTGCACATGGCCATCTGGTCCGAGTACTGCGACTGGTACCTCGAGATGGCCAAGGTGCGCCTCGCGGCGAGCGCCGATCCCGCTGCGCGCGTCGCCACCTGGCAGGTGCTGGCCTGGGTCCTCGACCGCTACCTGCGCATGCTCCACCCCGTCATGCCGCACATCACCGAGGAGATCTGGGGTCGCCTGCCCCATCGGCCGGACGATGGTGACCTGCTCATCACGGCTGCCTGGCCGGCCCAGGATCAGCCGGGGCCCGCTGCTGACGAGGGCCAGGCGGCCGCTGTCGCCGACCTCCTGGAGCTGGTGACCCAGATGCGCAACGCACGCGCCGACGCCGGAATCGAGCCCAGCACGTGGCTGCAGGCCGACCTGCGTTTCGACGACGAGCGTGAGGCGGTGGTGTTCGAGGCCCTCGCCGACACGGTGGCCAGGCTGGCGCGGGTGCGGCCGGTCCTGCTCCCGGCCGGGAGCAGCCCCTCTGAGAGCGCAGCGTTGGTGGTCGTCAGCCGCGGCGCGGAGGCGCGGCTGAGCGTGCGGGTGGAGGATCGCGAGCGCGACCGGGCGCGCCTCCAGAAGGAGCTCGACGAGACCGAGCGGCTGCTGGCCTCGACGCGCGCCAAGCTGGCCAACGAGGCCTTCGTCAGCCGGGCACCGAGCCACGTCGTTGAGGGCGTCCGCACCACCGAGGCCGAGCTGCAGGCGTTGGCGGAGCGTATCCGCGAGCACATCGGCGAATAGCGTCTGAGGGATCGAGGCGAGGCCGAAGCCGCTCGGTACCGAAGGCCGGGTTGTACTCGCGACCGACGCGCTACGATGAAGCCATCCAGTCCTGACACTCACCGTTGAGCCGGGGACCAACCTGTGACGTTCGACTTCCTCAAGCGCAAGCCAGAGCGGCCGCCGGCCAAGCCCCGCTCCATGGGCCTGCCTGACCCTGGCATCCTGACAGAAGAACCGCCGGCCGAGGACTACGAGCTCAAGCTGACCTACCGGGCTCGCAGCAGCAAGGGTGTGCGCTTCCGTCCGGGTGAGGGCTCCGTGGCCGCACTACCGCTCATGCTGGAGCAATTCGCGAAGTCGCCCATCGAGCTCATCGAGCCGCTCGATCCACAATTCGCCGACGCGAACCCGACCGTCATGCGCACCATCGAGGCATCGCAGTGGCTCAATGCCCACCACCAGCGGTCGCCTGTCACACGCTACGGCCTGATGGTCCTCGAATCGCTGGACGCGGTCGACCCGGCCTACGAGTCGATCGCCATGTGCCTGCTGGAAGGGCGGCTTGATTCGGGCGGCTATCCCGACTACACCGGCATCGTGGGCGCCGTGGCCTCCTACTGGGACGAGGTCACGGGCGACCAGATGGTCCGGGGCATCGTGGGCTGGGGCGGTCGGGGCGTGCGCGGCGACTCGGAGCGCACCGCCACGCGCTTCCTGGGTGGCATCCTCGTGGCCATCGTCTCGTCTCGAGGCGCAGCAGAAGTGCTGGAGCTCGATCGTCCGCTGCCGCCGGATTCGGGCAGTGGCCTGGTGTGTCCACACTGCCAGTTCGCCCAGGTCGGGCGCAGCGCGTTCTTCTGCCCCAAGTGCGGCATGCGCCTGCTGCGAGGCTGACGGAGATGCCGACCTACGACTACCGTTGCGAGGACTGTGGTCTCGAGGTGGAGGTCCGGCACGGCATCCACGACCGCGGCCCCTCCACGTGCGGATCGTGCGGTGGCGTGACGCGCAAGGCCATGTCCACGCCGGCCATCCACTTCAAGGGCAGTGGCTGGGCGAAGAAGGACGCCCGAGCCGCGGCCAAGACCGGGCCCTCGCCCTCGTCGGTCGCGACCACGGACGCGAAGCCGAGTGAACCCGGCGCTGCGACGACATCGGGGTCGGAGGGCAAGGCGGAGAGCGCCGCGACGGTCAGGCCGCCCACCAGCGGGGACCGGGCCGCCACCACGGAGTCCACCTCGAGCGGCAGCGAGTAGGCAGGGGCCAGACGTGCCACGCGTCGTGTCAGATTGGATCAGCCTCAGTGAGGCTGCGCGCATCTTCGAGGAGGCCAACGTCCCCATCAGCCGCTCGACGCTGGCGCGCTGGGCGCACTCGGGCAAGCTCCAGTCCATCCAGCCCGGGCGCCAGATCTACGTGCGGCGCGCGCAGGTGCGGGCGATGCTGCGACCGGGCAAGCGCGGCCTCAAGGCCGACCAGCTGCAGCCGGGGTTCTTCGAGGACCTGACGGAGTGAGCCACGGAGGCGGTTCGCCTCCGCGCAACGCTGCCGATCCGCCACGGGTCCGTCCCGTGCTCGGTCGACGGGCACGATCAGAGGCGCTGCAGCGCCGGGTGCTGCGCCAGCCGCTGGTGCTCCGGGTGAGTGACGTCATGCGTGCCTACGACCGCGGCGGGGGCAGGATGCTGACCGGCGCGCTGGCCTACTTCGCCTTCTTCACGATGGTGCCCGCCCTCCTTCTCTTCGTGAGCCTCCTGGGGATCCTGGTCGAGGATCGCGATCTGCGTGACCAGCTCGTGAGCAGCCTGGTCGACCGCCTGGATCCCATCCGCGACGTGGCGACCGTCGTCATCGATGGCCTCGCGGGCAGTGGCCGCACCGGCACCGTCATCGGCGTGCTTGGCCTGCTCTGGGGCGCCAGCGGCTTCTACGGAGCGCTGGAGAACTCCATGGCGCGCATGTTCCCCGGCCCTGGACGTCGCGACATCGTGC
>JBFYUV010000050.1:0-23392 GCA_041299865.1 Chloroflexota bacterium | reverse complement strand
GCAGGCGCCGCAGGGCTGGCAGCCCGGCCCATCAGCGCCCGAGCGCTCGGCTCCCGGCTCTGCGTCCCCCCGGGGCTGGCAGCCCGGCCCGCCTCCCCCGCGGGCCTCCTGGCCAGGATGGCCACCACCCGCGGGCACACCTCCGCTGACGAGCGACTCGCGACTCGGGTGGAGCCAGCCACCGCCGACCCCTCGCCAGAGGCGATCGCCCCGCGCCGACCCCGGCGGGCTCGTGGCCGGTCTCGTCATCGCCGGGCTCGGGCTGTTCTTCCTGGCCGGCCAGGTGGAGCCGGACATCGGCCGCTTCGTGACCCTCTTCATCGGCCTGGCCCTGCTGGCCGTCTTCGTCATCCGCCGCGAGTACGGCTTCCTCGTCCCGGGCTCGCTGCTGACCGGCATCGGCATCGGCATCGCCCTGGAGCCGGCCACCAGCGGCGACATCGAGTCGGGCGTGATGATGCTGTCCATCGCTGGCGGCTTCCTGGGTATCTGGGTGCTCGGCTCGCTCTACCGCCTTCCCCAGGGCCACTGGTGGCCGCTGATCCCGGGCGGCATCCTGACGCTCATCGGGCTCGTCCAGATCAGCCGCACCGACGTGGAGGGCGCGCTGCGGTTGTGGCCGATCATCCTCATCGTCATCGGCGCCCTGGTCCTGGGCCGGCACCTGGGCCGCCGCTCCTGACCGCGGGATGGTGCCACCTGGCCCCGCAAGGACCGGGCGCAGCCTCTGGTTCATGAGATCGCCGAGTCACCCCAGGAAGGCCGCCGGGTCACCTCAGGAAAGTGGGGGCAGCTCCTGGGGGTCCTCCAGCACGCCGCGGAAGAGGTCTCCTCTTGCCTCCACTCGCCGGATGATCGAACGCATGTCCCAGCCATCCGGGCGCAGTGTCGGGTCATCCAGCTCTTCCCAGGTGATGGGTGCCGAGACCGCACCCGAGGCCACGGGACGGACCGCGTATGGCGCCACCAGGGTCTTGATGGGCGAGTTCTGCGTGTAGTCGAGTCGCGCCCGGCCACCGCGATCAGCCTTGCCCCACTCCCACGACACGAGCTCCGGGACGACGGCACCGACGCCCCGAGAGAGCTGGCCCGCCCATTCGCGTGTGTCATCGAAGGTGTAGCGGGGTTGCACATGGATCCAGACCTGGATGCCCCGCTTGCCGGTGACCTTGGGGTGGCCGCGGACACCCAGGTGCGCGAGCGCCGTGCGGAAGAGGCGCGCCAGTGTCACCACCTCAGGCCACGTGGTCCGCTCGCCGGGATCGATGTCGATGTAGGCATACGTCGGCCGCCAGTACTCCGGGAGCCGGCTGGTCCAGGGATGCATGTCGATGACGGCCTGGTTGGCGATCCAGGCCAGGGTGGCCACACGGTCCGCCACGAGGTAGGTGTGCGAGCGATCGCGTCCGGCCTCCGGATACTCCCAGCGGCTGATCCAGTCGGGCGCATGGCTGGGGAGCTGCTTCTGCCAGAACTGCGTCCGGCCGGCGACGCCGTCAGGCCAGCGGTGCACGTTGAGCGGACGATCACGCAGGTAGGGCAGGATGACGGGCGCGATGGTCGTGTAGTAGCGCACCAGGTCCCGCTTGCTGAGGCCAGCCGCGGGGAAGAGGGGCTTCTCCAGGTTGGTGAGTTCCACGGCATGCCCGCCGACCTCCCAGCGGCCGCCGTCGCCCATGGCCGCCAGCGCGGCGAGCTCCGCCCGGGTCACCGCCTCAGCCGGCGACCGCTGATCGCCCACGTCGCGCACCAGCTCGAAGACGATGACCCGCCGTCCGACCGCCTGGCGAAGTGGCTCAGGCGGCAGTGGCTGGTTCGCAGGTCGAGCAACGTCTCCGGGCGGCGCTGGTCCGTCTCCTGCGGCGCCTCCAGCCCCGGCCGTGTCACCGTCCCCGGCGGCGCCTCCAGCCCCGGCCGTGTCACCGTCTCCGGCGGCGCCTGCGTCCCCTGCCGCGTCTGAAGCCTCCCCGGCCAGACTCTCTCGGACTTGCCAGGCTCGCTCCACGCGCTCGCGAGCGACGCTCCGCGGATCACGCCCTATCTCCCTGCCCTTGTAGACGGCTTGCCGCAGCAAGCCATCCGGCGTCCACTCCGCGAACTCAGCGCGAATGACGTGGCGTGGCTCACACCAGCGCGCGTCAGGCATGGACGGGGCGCCGGGCGTGGGTGGATCCGGAAGGGGGTGCTCGTCCAGGACCTGTCGCAGGAGCGTGCGCGTCCGCCCGTCGAGTCCGCTGCCGACCTTGCCGGCGTAGCGCCAGCCCTCTGCCTCCCAAGTTCCCACCAGCAGCGCGCCCAGGTCCTGGTGGCTCCCTGCGCCCGGCTCATAGCCGACGAGCACCAGCTCCTGTTCCCGCCGCGCCTTGATCTTCAGCCAGGACCGCGACCGCCTGCCGGGTTCGTACCGGCTGTGGCGGGCCTTGGCCACGCTGCCCTCCAGGCCTTGCTCGATGACGGCCCGCTGGAAATCCTCGCCATGCTCCAGGACATGGCTGACGAAGCGCACTGAAGGGTGCTCCCGCAGGACCAGCCGGAGAAGCCGCTTGCGCTCCTCAAGAGGCACGTCCAGCAGATCCCAGCTGTCCAGGTGGAGCAGGTCGAAGGCGTGGTAGACGAGAATGCCCTCGGGCCGGTCCGGGCCCATGTCGTCCGCCGGCTGATGGGCCATGAGGGGCACCCGCTCACCGCGCTTCACGCCCAGGCCGCGCATCCCGGCCATCTCCTGGAGCAGGCTGAAGTCGGGCCGGCCGTCCGCGTCGAGCGCCACCATCTCTCCGTCCACGACGGCGTCATAGGCGCTGATCCAGCCGCTGGCTGGTGCGGCGGCAAAGGCCGGGAAGTAGCCTGCCGCGTCCTTGCCGTTGCGTGTCCTCAGGCGGACAGCGTGGCCGTGGATGATGGCCTGGAGCCGGTAGCCATCCAGCTTGAGCTCGAAGAGCCAGCCGTCGTCGTTGAAGGACCGGTCCACGGCAGTCGCGCGCATGGGCTCGACGAATGTGGGTAGCGGCTTCTGCGTGGCTGCCGTGAGGTCGACATCCGCCATGGAGTGTGCCGCCGGTGTCTCGTGCGACGGGGTCCGGCGCGCTGCGACCTCCTCGTTGCTGAGCCCGCTCAGGATGGAGGTCGGCTGGTCCCGGATGTCCCAGAAGTGGTCGCTCTCCGGGTCCGCCTTCTTGATGAGCAGCCAGTCCTCCCGGGACTGGTGCTCACGTCGCGTACGGACCAGGACGAACCGCCCGCGCAGTCGCCGCCCGTGCAGGACGAACTTGAGCTCCCCGTCCTCCAGCGAGATGGCCGGATCATCCAGACCTTCCGGCTCCCAGGCACCCTGATCCCAGACGATGACGTCACCGCCGCCGTACTCCCCGAACGGGATGATGCCTTCGAAATCGAGGTACTCGAGGGGGTGATCCTCCGTGCGCGCCGCGCGGCGCTTGGCCAGGGGGCGCATCGACGGGCCGCGCGGTACGGCCCAGCTGACGAGGACGCCACCGATCTCCAGGCGCACGTCGTAGTGGAGCCGCGTGGCCCGATGCCGCTGCACGACGAAGCGACGCCCGGAGCTTCCCCGGCGGTCCGGCCTGGCGCCCCTGGGTTCCGGCGTGACCTCGAAATCCCGCTTGCGCCAGTACTCCTCGAGCGACATGCGCTGAGGGTAGCGTCTCGCCCTTACGCGTCTCTTATCTGCGGATCTCCACTCCAGCAGCGACTGGCCATCGACGCGCCCGCGCAGGGCCAGCGCCGAGCGGACTGGCCCAGCGGGCAGTGGTACGGGACAGCGCTCTACTGGATGGGGACGACGCAGCCAGCCGGCTTGTCCGTGAAGCCGGGCCGACAGGTCGGCGCGGCTTGCGGCGGCGGCTTGCCCCCGCCAGGGCTGTCGTCCTCGGATCCCGGCTCATCCTTGCTGGGCTCAGCCGAGCGCGGTGCCGCGATCGAGCAACTGTCGCCGGACGCCACGGGACCACCGAACGAGGACTTGCCGGCCAGTGAGAAGTAGCTGCCCCGGCTGCCCCACTGGCTGGTTCCCAGGCCTCCGCGGGATGCCCAGGCGTTGACGGCTGCGAGCCACGACGCCGGAGCGCCGGGGTTCTCAGCCCGAGCAGGCTGCACGACAGAGACGCTACAGCCGCGCGAGTACATCAGGCCGGGCGGGTCGACCTCCCGCTTGCCGCCCGGCTGGGTGCCCTGCACGAAGAGCTCCGTGCGTGTCCCGCGCGTCCAGGCGCCAGGCGCCCCACCGGTGTACTGGTCGATGGTCGAGGCCACGATGCCCTTGGCCGGCCGCTTGAACGAGGCCGATGGCTTGCCGGCCATGTAGTCGCGAACGAAGGCGTGCCACGTGCGACCCGCGGTGTCCATCGAGAAGACGTTGCTCGACAGGTTGGGCGACGAGCTGTCGCTGTTGCCGAACCAGACGCCCACCGCCAGGGCCGGCTGGTTCTTGTTCTTGGGCATGGGCAGCAGGCCGTACGTGGAGTAGTCCTTGAGGTTGTTGGTGGTGCCCGTCTTGATGGCCATCTCGCGCAGGCTGCCATCCGGCGTGTTGCGCAACTCGAAGATGGGGCCCCAGACGCTGTTGACGGCGGGGTTGCTGTTGCCCTTCAGGATGTCCGTCATGATGTAGGCCGTCTGCGGACTCCAGACCTGCGTGGTGGCGGGGTCGCCGGCCTCGTAGATGACGTTGCCATCGGGATCCTCGACCTTGAGGATGTAGCGCGGCTGGGTGACCTTGCCACCGTTCCCGAACGCTCCGAAGGCGGCCACCATGTCCACGGGCCGCACCTCCACGGTGCCGATGGCTCCGGCCAACCCGGCCTCATCCAGCATCCGGTCACCGTTGATGAAGCTGAAGCCGGCCTTCATGGCGTACTTCCTGACGGTCCGGATGCCGGTCCGGTCCAGCGCCCGGATGGCCGGGATGTTCAATGAGTACTGGAGCGCCTCGCGCACGAGCACGGGTCCACGGTCGATCGAGTCGGCGTCCTTGGGCGCCCACCCGGCGCCGAAGGGCGTCGTGATGTCCAGCAGCACCGTCCCCGCCGTCAGCGCTCCGGTGTCGATACCGGTGGCGTACACGATGGGCTTCCAGGCCGAACCGGGCTGGCGGCGTCCCTGGCCGGCGTGGTCGTACTTGGGATCGAACTTGGGCTTGGACTTGCGGTAGTAGCCGGCCGAGCCGACGTAGGACAGGATGTCACCCGTGCGGTAGTCCATGGCCACCAAGGCGCCGTTGTGCAGGTTCAGGCCACGGAGCCTCGCGATCCAGTAGGCGTCCTTGCTCAACTTGCGCTCGCGGATGGCCTGGTAGTACTGGCTCGACGGAAGGTTGGGTACGAGCGCCCCGGCCTCGATGTACTTCTCGCCCAGCTGCTGGCCCTTCCAGTCCAGCGTCGTGGTGACCGTGTAGCCACCGCTCTTGATGGGGTCGCGGTCTCCAAGGATGAGGCTCAGCTCCGGCAGCAGGGCGTTGACGAAGTGGGGCGCCTTGAAGACGACATCCTGCGGTTTCTTGATGACGATCTTCTCGTTCAGGGCTTCCTGGTACTGCTCGTCAGACAGGGTGGTCCAGCGGCCCTTGCCATCCCGCAGGCGGCCGAGGATGTAGTCCCGACGCTGCACGAGGGCCGTGTCCACGCACTCGGCATCACCTGCCCCGCAGGTGCGCAGCACGAGGCGCGTGTTGCGCTTGCCCGTGCCCTTGATCTTCTTGCCGTAGGACTCCTTGACGACGTTCTCGTAGCGACCCTTGCCATCGGTGGCCCAGGGGTACAGGACGGCAGGCGACTGCGGGATGGCGGCCAGCATGGCCGCTTCGCTCACGGTCAGCTCATCGAGGTCCTTGCCCAGGTAGATCTCCGCGGCGGCTGCGATGCCCTGGGCAGCCCCGTAGGAGATCTCGTTGAGATAGGCGGCGATGATGTCCTTCTTGCCGGCCTCGCCAGGGAAGGCCTGCGTGAGCTTGTAGGACTGCAGGAGCTCCTTGGCCTTGCGCAGATAGAGACCCTCCTGCGTGTTGTCGGCGGTGATGATCTCCTCCGGCAGCAGCCGGGCCCGCACGAGCTGCTGCGTGATGGTCGAACCACCACCGCGGTCGCCGCCGCCTGCTGCCTCCGTCAGGAAGGCGTTCAGCGTGGCTTCCAGGTCGAAGCCGGGGTTGTCCCAGAAGGTGTCATCCTCTGTGGCCGTGGTCGCGTCAAGGACCAGTGGCGGGATGGACTCGAAGCCGACGACCCGGCGGCGTTCGTTCCAGAACTGGGCCAGCTCGACCTTGCCGCTGCGGTCCATGATGCGGGTCGGCTCCGAGAAGTCGAGGTCACGGAAGGCCTGCACGTCCGGCAGGCCCTGGTCGAGGGTGGCGATGGTCACGGCGGCCGCTCCGCCGGTCGCGATGGCGCCGGCCGAGATGATGCCGAGCACGCTGACCACACCGACGAGCGCCACGGCCAGCAAGGCGCTGACGCCCCGGCCGGAAGGCTTGCGGGCCGTGCTCCTGGCGATGGCGAGACGTGCGGCGTAGGAACCCCGATGATGGGTCCCGTTCCCGTTCCGGCTTACGGACGGGGAGGCACGGCGCTTCTGTGGGCGGTACGGCATGCGTGCCAGATTGTGCACGAGGAACGGCGAGAACGAGTGAGAGGGAGATGAAGGTTCTGACACTTCCGCGGAGCGGTAACCGTGCGAGTGGGCTGGCCGTAATCCTGACGAACAGGCGACGGCGCCCGTTCCAGGCGTCCCTGCTGGCCTGGTACCGGGAGCACGCCCGGCCCTTGCGCATCCGCTCGACACGCCAGCCGTGGCCCGTCCTGGTGGCCGAGGTCATGGCCCAGCAGACGCAGATCGCCCGCGTGGACAACGCCTGGGCCGGCTTCCTGGAGCGCTTCCCCACGCCTCGGGCCCTGGCCGAGGCATCGCCAGCGGATGTGCTGCGAGCGTGGTCAGGGCTGGGCTACAACCGACGTGCCGTGAACCTGCAGAGGGCCGCCGCCGTCATCGTGGCCGAGCACGGGGGTCGGGTGCCCGGCCGCGTGGAGCAGCTGGAGGAGTTGCCGGGGGTGGGACCGTACACCGCGCGCGCGGTGGCGGCCCTGGCCTTCGCCCAGCCGGTGGCTGCTGTGGACACGAATGTCCGCAGGGTCATCAGCAGGCTCGCCGGCCAGACGCTGACGGCGACCCAGTTGCAGGCGACGGCCGACCAGCTGGTGCCACGCGATGATCCGGCCACCTGGACCCACGCCTCGATGGAGCTCGGCGCCACGCTCTGCCGCTCAAGAGTTCCGGTCTGCGACGCCTGTCCGGTCAGCCGCTGGTGCGCTAGCGCCGGTCGTGGCGTTGGCGTTGCGGCCCGCGTGAGGGCGGCGCCGGACAGTGGCATGCCGCCGCACCGGCCGGCACCCGGCGGCCTGGCCTTCGAGCACACCACGCGCTGGCTCCGCGGCCGAATCGTGGCCCAGCTGCGGGCGTTGGAGGATGGCGCCTGGGCGCGGCTCCCGGACGCCATCGGGGCCCACGGGCCGGACCAGATCGCCGCTGCCACGGCGGCCCTCCAGCTGGACGGCCTTCTCGAGCTGCGTGCCGATGGGTCCGTGCGCCTACCATCGTTTTCGCCATGAGCACCACGCGCGAGCCGTCCTTCGCCGACTTCGTGGCCCCGACCATGGATCCGACCACGAGGATCCCGCTGCCCGCCAACGACGACGTCATCGTCGCGGCCACGGCCGACCTCGACGTCCTGGTCGAGCGCTGGCGCGCCCAGGGCGCTCTGCCGACGATGACCTCGGAAGAGATGCGTGGGGCGGACGCCCGGGCGCAGCGACTCGGGACGCCGGGTCACTGGCTCATGGAGCAGGCCGGCGCCGCCGTGGCGGCGGTGGCGAGAGCTCTGCTGGTCACGGCCGACCGTTCGCCGCACGCGCGCCCGCTCATCCTCTGCGGTCCAGGCAACAACGGCGGCGACGGGCTGGTGGCGGCCAGGCACCTGGCGCGCCTGGGCTTCGGCTCCGAGGTCGTGCTGCTGGCCTCGGAGGGCCACCCGTCGACACCTGACGCGATCCTCAACTGGGAGCGCCTCGACGGCATCGACACGGTGCACCGCGTGGCGACCGTCCGCGGCAGCGACGTGGCGCTCTACCTCAACGGGATCGAGCGCGCTGGTCTCATCATCGACGCGCTCCTGGGGACCGGAGTGCGAGGGCCGCTACGGGAGCCCGTCCGCACCGCAGTCGACGTGGCCGTGCGTGCGCGTGAGCACCTCGTGCCGGTCCTCGCGGTCGACACGCCGACATCGGTCGACCTCACCACCGGCGAGCCTTCCGACCCCGTTATCCGTGCCGATGTGACCGTGACCTTCCATCGCCCCAAGCTCGGCCTGCGCAGCCGAGTGGGGAAGGTGCTGGCCGGGCACGTCCTCGTGGCGCCCATCGGCATCCCCATCGAAGCCGACCGCGGTTGAGATGGCCGCTCAGCCCGAGCGTGGGCCCCGGACGCGGACCGTCGTCCTGCTCGTGGCGGCGCTGGTGGCCGCTGTCCTGGGCGCCAGCCTGCTGAGCGCCCTCATCCCCGGCCTGGACGGCGCGCTGGCGTCAGTGCCGTTGATCGTGCTGATCCTCGTGGGCGGCACGACCGTGGTCCTCGGTCGCACGTTGCGCCGGTAGCGGGCTGCCGGTAGCCGGTAGCTGCAGCAGCTGCAGCCGCCTCAGACCCTGTCCGGCGGGGGCGTGGGTGGCCGGTCGCTCGGGTCGAAGCGGCGCTCCGTGCCGGCCAGCAGGCGCCCGATGTTGTCGCGATGCGCGATCCAGACGATGGCCAGGCCGGGCAGCACGTAGAGCAGCCAGGCCGGCTCCAGGGCGCCCGCCAGCACGAACAGGATGGCGACCGCGGCCCCGAAGGCGGTCCCCAGCAGGGAGCCCAGAGAGACGTAGCGCGTGACCCCGATGATGATGAAGAAGGCGGGCGCCGAGATCAGGCAGACGAGGGGTGAGACGACGAGCATGCCGCCCACGCCGGTGGCCACGCCGCGGCCTCCGTGGAAGCCCAGGAAGACGGACTTCCAGGCGCCCAGGACGGCGGCCAGGCCGGTTAGCGCCTGGATCTCGATGGGGGCGCCGAGCGCACGGGCGATGAGCATGGGGACTGCGCCCTTGGCCAGGTCCAGCAGTCCGACCGTGATGGCGCGCCCCCAGCCCATGGCCCGCAGGGCATTCGTGCCACCCGTGCGGCCCGAACCCACGGTGCGCGGGTCGGTGCCGCCCGTCAGGCGCGCCACGATGACGCCCATGGGCAGCGAGCCGATGAGGTAGCCCATCACGAGCAGCCCGATGGTCAGCGGCAGGTCGTCCACGCCGGCCGAGTATAGGGAGATGCAGGGGCCCTTTGATACCATCGGGTCCGTCATCCCAGCCTCGTTCGCGGAGTCCCAAGGTGCCCAACGAAAGCCAGTCCTTCGACATCGTCGTCCTCGGCGCCGGCACCGGCGGCTACTCGGCCGCCTTCCGCGCTGGCCAGCTGGGCCTGAAGGTCGCGCTCGTCGACGACGGACCGGCCGGCATCGGCGGCACCTGCCTGCACTGGGGCTGCATCCCCACCAAGGCCATGCTCGAGTCGGCCGACCTCTACGAGCGCATCCTGCACGCGGGTGACTTCGGCATCTCCGTCGCGGACCCCAGCGTGGACGCCACATTGATCGCAGCGCGCCGCGACCGCACCGTGGCCCGCCTGGTGAAGGGCCTCCACAGCCTCATCAAGAAGAACGGCGTGACCTACGTGCGTGGCCGCGGCCACCTTGAGGGGCCCCAGCAGGTCCGTGTCTCGACCGTCGACGATGCCGGCAGCTCCAGCGGCGAGGTCATCCTCACGGCCAAGGACGTCATCCTGGCCACAGGCTCACGCGTCAAGTCCCTGCCAGGGCTGGCGCCGGACGGCGCCCGCATCGTCACCAGCGACGACGTCCTGCGCTCCTCGGATGTGCCAGCCTCGATCATCGTGGTCGGCGCTGGCGCGGTGGGCGTGGAGTTCGCCAGCTACTACCACGACCTCGGCAGCACGGTGACCGTGCTGGAGTACCTGCCGGCCATGGTGCCGCTCGAGGACGCTGACATCTCCGTCGAGATGGAGCGTGCCTTCAGACGCCGCGGCATCAAGGTCATCACCAGCGCCCGCTTCGACGCGGCGTCGGTGGTGGCTGACGAGACGGGCGTGCACCTCATGGTCGGCAAGGAGGGGGAGACGCCCTCGGAGTTGCGTGCCGAGCAGCTGCTGGTGGCCACCGGTCGCGCCGCCAACACGGAGGACGTGGGCCTGGAGACGACGCGCGCTGTCGTGGAGCGCGGCATCGTGAAGGTCGATGGCCACATGCGCACGGCCGACCCGCACCTGTATGCCATCGGCGACATCATCGGTGGACTGTGGCTGGCCCACGTGGCCGCCCATGAGGGCATCGCCGCGGTCCACTCCATCGCCGGCCGCGAGGTGGAGCCGGTCGACTACGTGAAGATGCCGCGGGCCACGTACGCGCGGCCGCAGATCGCCTCCATCGGTCTGACCTCTGCCCAGTGCGAGGCGGCTGGTCGCAAGACCCGGGTGGGCAAGTTCCCCTTCCAGGCCAGCGCCAAGGCCATCATCAATGGCGACACGAGCGGCTTCGTGAAGGTCATCGCGGATGCCGAGACGGATGAGATCCTGGGCGTGCACATGATCGGCGCCCACGTCACCGAGCTCATCGCGGAGGCCTCCGTGGGCATGCTGCTGGAGGCCACGGCCTGGGAGGTCGGCTCCGCCGTCCATCCGCACCCGACTCTCTCGGAGACGCTCGGCGAGGCCGCCATGGCCGTGGACGGCAAGTCCATCAACTTCTAGGCACACCTGGCACGGCCAGGCGCTTCGGCAGCAGCCGCACGCCGCCTTTCTCCGCCTCTGCCAGCCGTTGTGTGCCGATCGGTGGCTGGGGCGGCGTAAGGCCCGAACGTCGACGCTCTGGGCGGCCAGCCAGCCTTCACTCGGCCGATGCCACGATCGGTTCCCGCTTGGCTACGGCCGCTACGTAGCCTGGAGCTGCCGGCGGACGCGCTTCGTGGGTCGATAAGCGTGCCTAAGGCCGCCCGGCGTGACATCTGTCCAGAAGGACAGTGCCGACACGGGTTCACCAGGGTCCCGCAGCCAGCGCCGCATGGCCCGACCGTCCCTGGGGAACGCTGCCCGAAGCAGGCCCTCGTGCTGGTGCAGCCGACGCCTCTCCGTGCGACTGCTCCTGATGATGACCCAGGCGCTCACCGTGACCGGGTCCCAGCCACGCTCGCGGGCGATGATGGGCCCCAGGCGTACGCGGCGGTGCATCGTGGCGACCAACTCCTGGGGATCCACGAGCTCGGTCTTGAGCTCGATGATGAGAAGGCTGCGCGACTCGGCGTGCCACGCCAGGATGTCGATGATGCCTCGCTCGCCATAGCGCGCGAACGTGACCTCAGGGAGCCACGTCCACCCCACGAACTCACCGAGCCGTGCTGCCACGGACTCGTGCAGCTCCGCGTGTGCCGCGTTCACGAGGCGATCAAGGTCGGCGCCCTGCCAGCGGGGCCGTACGTCCAGCCGGATCCCGAGCGCGGCGGCGACGGCCCTGGTGACATCGAGCGGGTAACGTCCCGCCGCCCCGCCCTCCAGCCGGCCGATGAGTTGGCGCGAGACGCGAGCGCGACGCGCAACGTCCTGTTGGCGCAGATGCTTGCGGATGCGGATGACGTGCAGGGTGTTGCCGATGCGGACGTCATCCATGCGGGAACGATGGCGCCCGTCACTTCGCGTCGACTTCACTGTGGCTTTGGTGGCGTGGCCGCTTCACTGTGGCTTCAGCGGCCTGGCCGCGGGCGGAACGGTCCTCGCCGGGCCTCGCGCCAGGGGCCAGCGGTACGGCCGCTATCATGAGTACTCGGAACCCTGCAGTGCCCACCGTGAACCAGCCAACGAACGCCCCAGGAGTCTTCTGATGCCCCAGGTGACCATGCCCCAGCTCGGCGAAGGCGTCGAACAGGGCACCATCGGCAAGTGGCTCAAAGCCGTCGGTGACCACGTCCGGATCGGCGATCCCATCGTCGAGGTCGTGACGGACAAGGTCAACGCTGAGGTCCCGTCGCCGTTCGAGGGCACGCTCACCAGCATCCTGGTCGCCGAGGGCGAGACCATCGCCAACGATGTCGCCATCGCTGAGATCGAGATCACCGGGGCCGTTCCGGCCGGCACTCAGGCGGCGGGCGCTCCCGCGGACGCGCCAGCCGCTCAGGTCGCGGCGGCCGCTCCGATCGCCGAGGCCGCTCCGGCCGCCGCGGCCGCACAGGCCGCTCCGGCGCCGGTGTCCGCAACTCCCGCCTCCGCGACTCCCGCCCCGCCAGCTCCCGCCACCACGGCCGCTCCCGCCCCGGTCCATGTCCCAGCCGGCATCCGCATGACGCCAGCCGTCCGGCAGCTCGCCCGCCAGCGCGGTGTGGACGTCACGGCCATCGTCGGCTCCGGCATGGGTGGCCGCATCACCCGAGCCGACATCGAGCTGGCTGCCGCTGGTGGCCCGGCCGCGAGCAGTCAGGCCGCGAGCAGTCGGGCCGCGAGTAGTGAAACCGCTGTCGGTCAGGTTGCAGGCGCCCCTGCAGCCGCAACCGCCGCCGCAGCGGTCACCCCGGCCGCGCCGCTGGGCACGCCGGAGTCGCCCGTGCGTGATGGCGACTCGCTCAAACAGCTCTCTCCCATGCGCAAGGCCATCGCGGCCCAGATGACGCGCTCGCTGGAGGTGCCTGCGGCCTACATCACCATCGAGGTCGACATGACGCCGGTCGTGCGCGCCAGGTCCGCCGTGAACGAGGCCTACAAGGCCCGCGAAGGTATCGGTCTCAGCTTCGTCGCCTACGTCACCAAGGCCTGCGTGGAGGCCCTCCGCAAGCACCACGACCTCAACGCACACTGGATGCCGGAGGGCCACTGGCGGCGCCGGGACATCAACATCGGGATCGCCGTAGCCGTGTCCGATGGTCTGGTGGTGCCGGTCATCCACAAGGCCCAGGACCTCAGCCTGCACGCCCTGAACGCGGCCATCAACGACCTGGCGGCGCGGGCGCGCAGCAAGAGGCTCCGTCCGGAGGACCTGCAGGGCGGCACGTTCACCGTGGACAACACCGGCTGGACCGGATCCATCCTGACGTTGCCCATCATCAACGTCCCGGAGGTGGCCATCGTCACCATGGAGAAGATCGTCAAGCGGCCGGTCGTCCTCGAGGAGCAGGGTGACGCCATCGCCGTCCGCTCGATGATGAACATGTGCATCGCCATCGACCACCGCGCCACCGATGGCGCCCAGGCCGGCGCCTTCCTGGCCGATGTGGCGGGCTGGCTCGGCTCGGTCTCCGAGCAGACCCCCATCTGGTAGCGCCGTGGCCCGCGAGCTCCCCGTCTTCACAGCGGCCGGCGGCGCCGTGCAGGGCCACGCCGCAGGTCACGCCTACCAGCCGCTGACCATCGCCATGGGCGGTTCGGTGGACGCCTCCGGTCTGCACGGGCCTGACGTGCGCCGCCACCCCGAGTGGATCAAGGCCAGGCTGCCCAGCGGCGCCAATTACGCGGAGCTCAAGGACCTCGTGCGCGGCCAGACGCTCAACACCGTCTGCGAGGAGGCCCGCTGCCCGAACATCGGCGAGTGCTGGGAGCAGCGCACGGCGACCGTCATGATCCTGGGCGACACCTGCACGCGGGCCTGCGGGTTCTGCGCCGTCAAGACCGGCCGCCCGGACTGGAGCGATGCCGATGAGCCGCGCCGCGTCGCGGAGGCCATCGCCGTCATGGGCCTCGAGCATGTCGTCGTCACCAGCGTCTGCCGCGACGACCTGGCCGACGGTGGCGCTGGCGCCTTCGCGGCCACCATCCGCGAGCTGCGCCGCCTGAGCCCGGACACTGGTGTCGAGGTCCTCATCCCCGACTACCTCGACGAGCCGCTGCGCACCGTCATGGAGGCCGCGCCGGACATCCTCAACCACAACGTCGAGACCGTCGAGCGGCTCCAGAAGCCAGTCCGCAAGCGGGCCCGATATGACCGCTCGCTGCAGGTCCTGGCCGACGCCAAGGACTTGGCCATCGAGCTGGCCGGCCGTCCCGGCACCGTGCACACCAAGTCGAGCATCATGGTCGGCCTGGGCGAGACGCGCGAGGAACTCTCGCAGGCCTTCCGCGACCTCCGCGCCGTGGACTGCGACATCCTGACCCTGGGCCAGTACCTGCGCCCCACGCCTGCCCACCTGCCCGTCGAGCGCTACGTCCACCCCGACGAGTTCGCCGAGATGAAGGCGGAGGGCCTGGCGCTCGGCTTCAAGCACGTCGAGTCGGGGCCGCTGGTGCGCTCCTCGTACCACGCTCGCGACCAGGTGCCCGAGGAGGCCCGGCGGCAGCGCTCCGCCCGCTCGGCTGCCCTCGTCGCCAACGGCCTGGCCACCGGGGGCTGACCGGCCAGGGACCCACACTGGGTCCCGCCGCACGCCTGGGACGGGCGCGCCCGAGATATGCACGAGACCGCCGACGACCTGGCCACCCTGCAGGCGCTCCTCGACCGCAGCTACGAGTCGGCCGGACGGCACCTCCGTGAGGTCATCACGCCCGAGCGACGCCTCTCCGCGGCCGACCTGGCTGACCGCCTGCAGGGCATGTGCCTGCTCGTCCTGGCCACCGTGACCCGCGACGGCCGACCCATGGCCGGGCCGGTGGACGGCATCTTCTATCGGGGCGACTGGTACTTCGGCTCGGCGCCCGACGCACGTCGCTTCAGCCACATCCGCCACAACGCGGCGGTCAGCGCCACCCACCTGCCCGCGGAGGAGCTCTCGGTCACGGTCCACGGCCGTGCCACGGTCATCGACGTGCGCGCGCGCGAGCAGGCTGGTTTCCGGCGGGCGCTGCTGGACATCTACGTGCCCCGCTATGGTCCCGACTGGGAGGCCTTCCTGGACGGCGGTGCCGTCTACGCGCGCATCGATGCCGAGCGCATGTTCACCTTCTGCATGCCCGTGGCCGACACGCCCGAGTCGCCCGACTGACCTCGCCCGCGGCTCGGCTCAGCGGTCGAGGATGAGCCGGCGGGCATTGTCGGCGTAGACCATGCGCAGCACGTCGTCGGGCAGCCCCAGTCCGTGGATCTGCCAGCGCCCCTGTGGCGGGGTCTCATCGGTCGAGTAGTCGAAGGACTCGTCCATCGTCTCGAGGAAGCGGTAGTGAACGCGGTACATCTCCGGGTCGTAGCCCAGGTCTGTGCCGAACAGGATGCGGTCGGCGTAGCGCAGGAAGAAGGCGCGCGCCGAATAGGGCTGGCGGCCCAGCTCGGCCATCCGCGCCGACATGTCGACGTGGTAGTTGGGATGCCGGTCGAGCATCGAGCTCACGAGGGCCAGGTCCTCCGCTGCGCAGCCCACGTGCGCGCCGATGAAGGTCGTCTCCGGGTGCCGCCCGATGACCCGGTCCAAGGCGGCCAAGATATCGTCGAAGGCCGCGAAGCCCACGTCGTCGCCGGCCTCCGACCGCGGCGGCCAGAAGTGCCAGTCGGGATGCTCGGCCAGCTCTTCCCAGCGTTCGTTGTGCTCGTCGAGCGGCTCGAAGAAGGCGATGGGGTCGGCGACGTGGACGACGATGGGCAGGTCCAGCCGCGCCGCCATGGCCCACAGGGGATCGAGACGCTCATCGTCCACCGCCACCTCGTGCCCCTGCGGGTCGCGGGCGCGCAGGCCGAGCGGCTTCCAGACCTTGATGCCGCGAGCGCCCATCCCGGCGGCCACCTCGAAATGCTCGGCCTCCATCTCACCGAAGTCGGGCCGCTCCGCCCAGGCGTCGTAGGCCAGCCCGGTGAAGTGGACGAAGCGCGACGGATGCTGGCGGCCGTACCTCGCGATGCGCTCAGCAAGCCCGACGCGCTGCTCGACGTCATGGTCGATGACGGTCTCCACGCCCGCCTCGTCGAGGGCCGCCAGGAGCCCGGAAACGGGACGCCTGTCCCAGCCGTCGCTGAACGCCGACCCAAGGTGGTTGTGGGCGTCAACGACCGGGAAGCGCGGCCGCTCCACGCGATGCTCCGGCAGCCGCAGTTGGCGCACGGGTCGGTAGTCGACGAGTCTCAGGTCGGTCACGTTGCTCCCCCGGGTGCGCGCGGCCGCCGCGAGGGTCCGCGCGCTCATTTGATGCTGCCGGCGGTGAGGCCACCGACGAGCCACTTCTCGATAACGATGAAGAGGATGACCACCGGCACGATGGCGATCAGCGATGAGGCGAAGAGGTACTGCCACTCGACGCGGTACTGGCCGATGAACGTGGTGACACCGACCGTGAGCGGGTGGATGTCCGGCGACTGTGCGAGCGTGAGCGCAACGACGAACTCGTTCCAAGCGGCGATGAAGGTGAAGATCGTGGCGGTGATGATGCCCGGCAGCGCCAACGGCAGCGTGACCCGCCGCAGCACGCCCAGACGTGAGGCTCCGTCGATGGAGGCGGCCTCTTCCAGCTCCACGGGGATGGTGGAGAAGTAGGCCACCATGATCCAGGTGCTGAAGGCAAGGTTGAAGGCCGCATTGACGATGATCAGCGCGACGTAGGTGTTGACGCCCGCGAACGGCAGGATCTCGCCGATCGCCACCCACTCGCGATAGATGCCGATGACCAGCGCAGTCGGCGCAAACATCTGCGTGATGAGTACCAGCAGCAGGAAGAGCAGCCGACCCCGGTAGCGATAGCGGGCTGTGTAGTAGGCGGCGGGAAGCGAGACGACGAGCACGAGCAGCGTGGCAGAGCCAGCGATGATCAGGCTGCTTCGGAGGTAGCCCCACAAGGGGGCCTCGGTCCAGACCTCCACGAAGTTGGAGAACTCCAAACGTGAGGGCAGGTACTGTGCCGGGACCTCGTAGAGCTCCTTGGCCGGTGTCAGCGACGTGATGAGCATCTGGATGTACGGCGCCAGGAAGAAGAACATGACCAGCAGGCCGATACCCGTGAGCAGCGCCTTCTTCACCGACGGTGCCCTGGCTTGAGGTGTCTTCGTCGCTGCCATATCAGGCCCGGCGCCAGTCAACGACGCGGAGGTAGAGCAGGACGAACAGCAGGATCACCGTGAAGTTCACGACCGACATGGCCGCTGCCTGACCCATGTCCTGGAAGCGGAACGCCAGTTTGTACATGAACGTGGTGGTGGTATCGGTCTGGGAACCCGGGCCACCTCCGGTCATGGCCCAGATGATGGGGAACGAGTTGTAGACGTTGATCATGTTGATGATCGAGGCCACCAACAGGGCCGGGCGTAGCAGCGGCAGTGTGATGCGCCGATAGCGCTGCCAGCCGGTCGCGCCGTCGACCTTGGCCGCCTCGTAGATGTCCTGCGGGATGGACTGCATGCCTGCGAGGAGGACGTAGGTCGTGAAGGGTAGCGAGACGAAGATGGCTACGAACATGAGCCAGAAGAAGGCGACGTCAGGCAGGCCCAGCCACTCATTGATGAAGGTGGGGATGAGGCCGAGGTCGAAGAGGATGCGGTTGATGACCCCGTAGAAGGTGTCGAGCATCCAGCGCCAGATCGTGGCAGTCATGACCACCGAGGCGGCCCACGGCACGATGAGCGCCCAACGCACGAAGCGACGCCCCGGGAACGCGGCGTTGAGCAGCGCCGCCAAGGCCAGCGAGATGAGGATGGTCAGGACGACGACGGTGGCCACCCAGGCGAGCGTCCGGATGAGGATGCTGGGTAGTTCCGGGTTGCCGAACAGGTGTTGGTAGTTCGTCAGCCCTGCAAGCCCGCGGCTGAGGCCGGAGATGCTGATGTCCATGACCGAGGCCCGTAGCATCTCGAACGTCGGCCACAGGACGACCGCGAAGATGAGCAACAGCGCTGGCCCGATCCAGGGCAGTGGGCCAAGGTCGGGCAGCCTCCGCCGCGACGGCCTCGCGGGCAGCCGTTCCTTCGACAGCGGTGCCTCAGTCAAACCGAATGCCCTCCCGAACGAGGGCGGGGACCCCGGCCTGCTGGCTGGGGTCCCCGCATGCTAGTTCAGACGACTACTGCGACTTGCGCCGCTATTCCCCGGTCGCGACGGCCTGGATCTCATCCAGCACCTGCTGCTTGTCGGTGCCGGCGAAGGCGCTGCCGAGGGTCTGCTGGATGGCGCCCTGCACGGCCGCCCACTCGGCCTGGTCGCTGGGGTAGAAGATGGCCGTCGGCAGCACCTCGATGAACGGCGCGAGGGCCGGATCGGACGACATCGCCTCGCCTGCGGAGATGGTCGCCGGGAGGAAACCGCCTGCAGCATCCAGGAAGCCGGCGTAGTTATCGGGCTCGAACAGGAAGCTCAGGAACTTCTGGACGGCCTCCTGGTTGCCATCCTTCTTGAAGGCGAAGAAGTAGTCCTGGACCCCGAGCGTGATGCTGTCCTTGCCGTCATTCGCGGGGACCGCCGTCGTGCCCCAGTTGACGTCGCTCTCGTAGGTGTTCTCGAGCTCGCCGGGGAAGAAGATCGATCCATTGGCCATGGCCACCACGCCCTCTGCGAAGAGCGGGAAGATGCCATCGGTCCGGTTGGTGGTGCCGATGCTGGGTTGGGTGCAGCCGGCGTCGACGAGCGACTGGAGGAACTCCAGTGTCTCCAGGTTCTCTGCCGAGTTGATGAGCCAGTTCTCGCCGTCGAAGACGGTACCGCCGTTGCCGCCGGCCCAGATGATGAACTCGGCCTGAGCCTCTTCGGGGCCAAGGGGGATGCCGTAGGGAATGACGCCGGGCACCTTCTCCTTGATGGCCTCGCAGACGGCCAGCATCTCGCTCCAGGTCGTCGGGGGCTCCACGCCCGCGGCTTCGAGCACGTCCGCGTTGTAGAAGAAGAGGCGGTCGCTAGCCAGGTCCGGCACGGCATATTCGATGCCGTCGTACTTGGAGTTGTCTCGGAACGCCTGGATGATGCCCTCGAGGACCTCCGGCGTGACGATCTCTTCTGCGGTGTAGAGCAGACCATCGGCCGCGAAGTTGGCGAAATAGTTGAGGTTCATGATGTCCGGCGGATCGCCAGCCGCGACGCGGGTGTTGAGCACGTCATAGATGTCGTTCCAGCTCACGACCTGGACCGCGACCTCGATGTCGGGGTTCGCCTCCATGAAGCGTGCAGCCAGGTCGTCGTAGTACGGCTGCATGTCGTCGGTGTAGCCAGCGCCGATCATCTCGATGCTGGTCTTGTCCTGCGCCGCCGCGGGTGCTGCACCCGCAACGACGAGCAGGCCCGCGGCCCCCAGGGTCACCAGTCGGCTGAGTCTCGTGGCCATCGTTGCTCTGACCTCCTCACCGTGTGTCGGGCCCGCCGGCGGCGAGGCCCGGGACGTCAGGACGTACGGACGTCCGGACATCATCCTGCCACAGGTGTCAACCCGAGGATGACTGCTGGCGGTGCACATCGCCCCCTCGATGTGCCCTCGGCTGGCCCTCGGCCCACCTGACGCCCACACGATGACGGATTGACGTGCGATCCGCCAGACCCCTTCGCGCTAGCATCAAGTCGTGCCCGCCGTTCTCTCGCGCAAGATCCCGCTGACGGAGCTGCACTGCCACCTCGGCGGCGCCGTGGCGCCGGCCATCATGTGGGGCATCGCCCATTCCCAGGGTATCCGCCTGCCCAGCAAGGACTACTGGGAGTTCCGCGAGATGATCACCGTGTCGCCGCGGCGCGGGCGGTCCTTCGACGGCTACCTGCAGCTCTTCCACTGGACGGAGCTCATCCAGTCGTCACCGCTGGCCGTGGAACGGGCGGCCTACGAGGTCATCGGCGGTGCCTACCGCAAGAACCACGTCACCACCATGGAGCTGCGCTTCAACCCCATGAAGCGCAACCGCGGTGGCGAGCAGGACCTCGACCACATCATCAGCGCGGCCATCCGGGGCATGGACCGGGCCATGCTGGAATACCCCGTGAAGCCTGGCCTGATCCTCTGCCTGGACCGTGCCTTCCCGGTGCACCTCAACGAGATCATCGCGGAGAAGGCTATCGCCTACCGTGGCCGCGGCGTGGTCGGCGTGGACATCGCGGGCCCCGAATCGGATGCCTTCCACCCGGCCGACTACCGGGCGCTCTTCCGACGCTGCCGCAGGAAGGGCCTGGGCACTACGGTCCACTCCGGAGAGTCCGGACCTGTCGAGGAGATCGCCGAGGTCATCGAGGAGCTCGAGCCGGACCGCATCGGGCACGGCGTCAAGGCCGCCTATGACCAGCGCACCATGGGCTTGATCCGCGAGCGCGGCATCACCCTGGAGATCTGCCCCACCAGCAACCTCAACTCGCGCGTGGTCTCGGGCTGGGACGAGTTCAAGTGGATCTTCGACACCTTCCGGCAGAACGGCGTGCGCTACACCATCAACACGGACGGCCCGGAGATGCTCAAGACCTACATCCGCGACGAGCTGGCCTCGCTGGCGCGCCACGACATCCTCTCGGTGGAAGAGCAGGAGCAGGCTGCCGCGTGGGCGAGGGAGGCCTCATTCGTGCCGGGCGTCTCGGGAGACGCCGAGGTGCCCGCGCCGCGCCGCACGCCGGCCACCCGCCGCCAAGTGGAGCGCGAGGAGGCCTGAGGGCTAGCCGGCCGCGTCGCCCCCAGCCAGCGCGGGCGCCATGCGCTTTCGATGGGAGGGCCACCAGGCGCGCTCGCCGATGAGCGCGGTAAGGGCCGGGATGAGCAGGCTGCGCACGATGAGCGTGTCGATGAGGACACCGATGGCGACCGTCAGGCCGACCTGCTGGAGGACCTGAAGGGGGGCCACCGTGAGGGCCGCGAAGGTGCCCGCCATGATGATGCCGGCCGAGGTGATGACGGTGCCCGTGCGGGCCGAGGCGATGGTGATGCCCTCGCGCAGGTCCCGTGTCGTGCTCTCCTCGCGCACCCGGCTCATGAGGAAGATGTTGTAGTCGGATCCCAGCGCCACCAGCAGCACGAAGACGATGAGCGGCACGAGGTAGTTCAGGCCGTCCTGGCCCATGATCCCCTGGAAGATCAGGGTCGCCACGCCCATCGTGGTCCCGAAGCTGAGCAGGACGCTGCCGACCAGGTAGAGCGGCGCCACGAGGCTGCGCAGCAGCAGTACGAGCACGACGAAGACGCCGATCACCGTGATGAGCCCGACGAGCTTGAAGTCCTCGGTGGTGGCAGCCTGGACGTCCGCTGACGTCGCGGTCGGGCCACCCACGTGGGCAGCGGAGATGATGCCGAGGGCCAGCCTTGACGCCTGGACCGCCTCGTGCCCTGGCGCTGCCTCGCCCGATCCAGCTGTCTCGCCCGATCCAGCTGCCAGGCCCGCCGTCCATTCCATCAGCAGGGCCCGCACCCTGCCCACGGTCTCGAACGCCGCCGGGCTATAGGGCTCGTCGGCCGTCACGAGGCTGAGCTGGCTGGCGCGGCCATCAGCCGACAGGTATGTCTCCAGGAGAAGCCGCATCGACGGGTCGCTGGCAGCCGAGGGCGGGATGAAGAGGTCGTCGGGCCGAGCCTGGAACGTCCCTGCCAGGCCGCCCAGCTCGGCGGGCAGCCGGGCGGCCACCTCGACGGCGCCGGCCAGGGCATCGGCGCGCTCCGGCGTCCCATCGGGCGCCGCCTGATAGGTGGCCACCGCGTCTCGCAGCGCAGCCGAGCCGTCGCGGGCCGCAGCCAGACCCTGGTCGGCCATGTCCGGATAGGCCGTCGCGAGCGCGTCGAGGTAGCCAAGCGCGCTGTCCAGTCCCTCGAGCGTGGCCGGATCGGCCAGCCCGGCCAGGGCCCCCAGCAGGTCACTGCCGGAGTCCAGTCCCTCGACCATGGCCTGCAGCTGGTTGGATGGCCGGAGGCTGACCGGCACGCTGCCGTCGCCGACCGGTGTCGCAAGCGAGCGGACGGTCTGGATGCCTTCGAGGTCACCGAGCGCCTGGCTGATCCGCGCGATCTCTGCCAGACCGGCAGGCGAGCCGAGGTCCACGCCTTCCGGCGCCTCCAGCAGCACGCTGATGGGCAGCAGCTGGCCGCGGTCGAAGTGGGCCGCCACAGCGTCGAAGCCACGACGTGCCTCCGTCCTGGCCGGCAGCTCCTTGAGCGTGTCGAACTCGACCTCCAGGCTGGGCAGGGCCAGGAGGGGCAGCGCCAGCAGCGCGATCACGACGGCGGCCACGCGGCCCGGCCGTCGCGTGATGAAGGACGCCAGACGGTCCCAGGCGCCGGGCGTGTGAGCCTGCCCATCGACGACCGCGTCATGGCGTGGCCAGTAGAGCCAGCGGCCGGCCAGCAGGGCCAGCGCCGGGGTGAGGGTCAGCCCGGCTGCCAGCGTGATGGCGACCGTGATGGCCAGCGCCGGGCCGATGGTCTGGATCATGCCGAAGCTGGCCGCGGCCATGGCGGAGAGGCCCACCATGACGGTGGCCGCGCTGGCCGTGATGACGGCGCCGATGCGGCCCACGGTCACCACCGCAGCAGTGTCGCGAGCGACACGCCCCAGCTCCTCCCGATAGCGTGAGAGGACGAAGATGGCGTAGTCGGTGCCGATGCCGAAGACGAGCACGACGATGAACGAGTCAAGCAGCGAGGGGATCTGCCAGCCGGCCATGGCCAGCAGGGCGAGGGCCGCCCGGGCCACCACGAAGGCGGCGCCGATGGTCAGCAGGGGTACGGTCGCGGCCACGGGCGCCCGGTAGATCAGCAGCAGGATGACGACGACCAGCACCACCGTGACCAGCGTGGTGCGGTCCGTGCCCGCGATGACCGCCTCCAGGTAGTCGGCCGTGATGGCCACCGTCCCGGTCACCGTGGCCTCCAGCCCGTCCGCGTCGAGGCTGGCCAGGTGGGTGCGCAGCGCTCCGACCGCGTCGCGCGCCGGCTGGCCCATGGGATCGGCCGAGAGACGCACGGAGAGCATCTCCACGGCGTCGTCCGAGCTGCGGTACATGGCCTCGTAGCCGGGCACGTCGGCCGCGCCCTCGATGGAGACGAGGACGTCGGCCAGCTCGGGCGGGACGTCCGAGCCACGCAGCCAGGCCGCCACCTTCGCGATGACCTCGTGGTCGGCGCCCGTCAGAGCGGCCCTTGCCCGCGAGAAGACCACGGTCGCGGTGGCGGCTGCCTGTCGCTCCGGGAAGGCAGCCTCGAGCCGCTCGGCGGCGAGTCGCGCCGGGCTGTCCTCCGGCAGGAAGCCGGCTTCCTCCGAGGCGGTCAGCGAGGCCAGAGAGGGCACGAAGACGAGGGCACCGAGGACCAGCAGCAGCCAGCCCGCGATGATGGCGATCCTCGCCCGCAGCACGAGATGCCCGAGACGACCGAACATGCGCATCCCATGCAAGCGTCTCGAGGCCGTCCCGGCCAGAGCCGAACGGACGCCTGCAGGGGGCGCAGGCTCCTCTGTCGCGGC
>JBFYUV010000049.1:0-4445 GCA_041299865.1 Chloroflexota bacterium | reverse complement strand
AGGAGCACGACGGCGATGACGATGAAGATGGCGTACAGGAAGACCGATGCCGGAATAGGACCGACCAGGTCCTGCTGCGCGAGGGCCTTGAACTGGTCGGGCAGGCCCGTGATGAACTCGCCCTCGACTAGGAAGTACGCCAGACCCCGGAAGCCGATCAGCCCGGCCAGCGTGACAGCCAACGAGGGGAGGCCCACGACCGCCACCCAGAAGCCATTGAACAGGCCACATGCGGCACCGCTGATGATGGCGACGATGACAGCGAGCTCGATAGGTAGGCCAGCTTGCCAGAGCACGCCCATGATCACGGCGCTCAGGCCCATCACGGACGCCACGGAAAGGTCGATCTCACCGCTGATGATCACGAAGGCCATGGCCAGCGCGACGATGGCTCGCTCCAGGCTCAGCTCAAGAAGGTTCGACTGGTTCTGGAGTCCCAGGTAGCCAGGGGCCGCGAGGGCGTTCGTGGCCATGACCCCCACGAGCAACGCGAGGAGGAGCGTCTCCCAGCGTCGCAGGTAGGGGCCGAGCCGGGTCGTCATGGCTGCTCACCGCCAGCCGATGCTGGTGGCTCCCTCGAGCTCTCCTGTTCGGCGCGTCTCGCCCGGGCCCAGATGACACGCAGCCGCTCCAGGATGACCGTGTCCGAGGCGACGGCCAACAGGATGAGGAGGCCGAGCAGGGCGTCGCGGAGGAACTCGCTGATGGCTGCCCAGCGGATCAGGCCCTGGTCGACGAGGACGATGAGGATGGCACCGAGCATGACGCCGATCATGGAGCCCGATCCGCCGAAGATATTGACGCCGCCGACCACCACGGCCGCCACGACCACCAGCTCCAGACCGACGGCCGACTGTGTGTCGATGTTCCCGAAGCGCGCCATGTACATGAACCCACCGAGCCCGGCAAGCGCGCCGCACAGTACGAACGCCACGAAGACATCCCGCTTCATGGGCAAGCCGGCGACCTGCGCGGCATCAGGATTCGAGCCGATGGCGAAGAGGCGCCGACCATAGCTCGCGTAGCGGAGCAGGAGCTGGAAGACGATGACCACGGCCAACGCGATGACCGGCAGGATCCGCACGTCAAGGTCCTCGAGCGAGATGAGCCTGATCCCGTTGAGGTCCACGATCCAGTCTGGTAGGCGTGCCGTCGTGACAGGTCTCGAGTCCGTGATCGTCACCAGAACGGAGCGGAACAGGGCCATCGTCCCCAGGGTGGCGACGATGGCTGGAACGCCCCCGTAGGCGACGATGACACCGTTGATGGCGCCGAGGCCTACCCCGATGGCGACGCTGAGCGCGATCACGATGACGGGACTCATGCTCGGGTCGTTGGCCAGGAGCGTGCCGACCCCGTACGAGACCACGGCCACGATGGCACCGATGGACAGGTCGATATTGCGCGTCAGCACCACCAGCGTCAGCCCGACACCGAGCACGACGGTGACGGGGATGGCTGTCGTGACCCGGGTGAAGGTCCGGCCCGACAGGAAGTTGGGGACCTGCGTGGCGAAGAACAGCAGCAGCAGGGCGATGATGATCAGGAGCGTGATCTCCCGGACCTGCTCAGGCCGCACGTGCCGGAAGAGCGCGCTCCTCACGTCGCCGGCTCCAGCTGGCCCATCGCCATCGACAGGACGGACTCCTGGGTCGCCTCCTTGGCGTCGAGGATGGCCATCTGGCGTCCCTCCCGCATGACCAGGATGCGGTCGCTCATGGGCAGCAGTTCCGGCAGATCCGAGCTGATCATGATGATGGCGATGCCCTGCGCCACCAGCTCGTCGATAAGGTGGTGGACCTCGACCTTGGAACCCACGTCGATACCTCGTGTGGGCTCATCAAGGATGAGGACCTTGGGCGTGGTCGCCAGCCACTTGGAGAGCACCACCTTCTGCTGGTTCCCGCCGGAGAGGGCCAGGGCCGGCGTATCCACGGAGGGCGCCCGGATGGACAGGCGCTCCCGGAACGTCTCCGCGATCGCCCGCTCAGCCGAACGCTGGGTGATGCCGATCCGTGACAGGTACTTGCCTAGCGACGGCAAGGTGATGTTCGAGGCGATCGATTGGGAGAAGATCAGACCAAGCCCGCGACGGTCTTCGGTCGCGTAGGCGATGCCGAGGCGGAGCGCATCCTGCGGGTTCCTGATGCGGACAGCCTCGCCCTCCAGCCGGATCTCTCCACGATCAGCTGGGGCGATGCCGAAGAGGGCCAAGCCGACATCCGTACGGCGAGCCCCGACGAGGCCGGCGAATCCCAGCACCTCGCCCTGGCGCAGGTCGAAGGACACACCGTGGAACGCGCCCTCGCGGCCAAGATCGCGGACCTCGAGCAGGACCTCGCCAGGTGCTGACGGGGACCTGGTGAAGAACTCCGTCACCTCGCGACCGACCATCTGCCGGATGGCCTGGCCAGGTGTCAGCTCGGGTCGCGGTGTCGTCGAGATCCAGCGACCGTCGCGCATGATGGTGATGCGGTCGGCGACCCGGAAGACCTCCTCGAGCCGGTGCGAGATGAAGAGGATGGCCACACCCTGGCTGCGCAGCCTCGAGACGATACCGAAGAGCTGGGCGACCTCGTGCGCGCTCAGCGAGGCGGTCGGCTCGTCCATGATCAGGACTCGCACGTCGAGAGAGAGCGCCTTCGCGATCTCCACCGTCTGCTGCTGAGCCAGCGTGATCCCGCGCGCCTGCTGCATCACATCAAAGTCGACACCCAGTCGCGCCAGGACCTTCTTCGCCTCCTCGCGCATCCGGCGGCGGTTGACGATGCGCCCGCGGTCGCGGTGGCCGATGAAGATGTTCTCGGCCACGGTCAAGTCAGGGAAGACCATGGGTTCCTGGTAGATGGCCGCGACCGCGTAGGTCTGGGCGTCGAAGGCGCTGCCGATGTGGACGGGCTGACCATCGATGCGAATGTCGCCGACGTCGGGCTGCACGACACCGGTCATGACCTTGATGAGCGTGGACTTGCCCGCGCCGTTCTCGCCGAGGAGGGCGTGGATCTCACCGGGGATCAGCTCCAGGGACACGTCATCGAGGGCCTGGATCTCACCGAAGCGCTTTGAGATGCCACGCATCTCCAGGACCGGGCGGCCCACCGATGCAGCAGCCGCCGGATCGTCCGCCGATCGAGCCGCTACCCCGTCAGCAGACGCAGATGGAGGCTGCTGAGTCGCCTCCTCGTCGCGCTCAGCCATCGTCGGAGGATAGCTGAGCGGCGTGAGGTTGGAGAGGAGGTCCAACAGCCCTGCCTGCCAGGACGAGTGGACTGCTGGGCACCCCGGGGGTTGGTCCACCACGGTCCCATCGGTCAACTGCGAATGGCTACGATGAGCCCGTGGCCGCCATCCCGTTCATCGACACGCATGTCCACTTCTACGACCTGCAGCACCCCAGCCTGGAGTACGGCTGGCTGAAGCCGGGCGTCAGGCACCACATCCTCGAGGCCGTGGAGCCCATCGCGGCGCAGCGCTACTGGGCCGACGACTGGATGGCCGAGACTCGCTTCGCCAACGTCGCCAAGTCCGTCCACGTCGAGTGCGCCGTGGGGACACCCGACCCCGTCGAGGAGACCCGCTGGCTGCAGGCCTTCGCCGATCGCCTGGGGCATCCCCACGGCATCGTCGCCGAGGTGCACCTGGCGCGACCGGACGCCGGCGAGGTCATCGAGCAGCACCTGGCCTACGCCAACGTGCGCGGCGTGCGCGACTTCGGCGAGGGCGACTACGAGCTCGACCCGGCCTGGCGGCGGGGCTTCGCCCACCTGCGCGAGCACGACCTGGTGGCCTGCCTGGACTCGCGACCGGAACGCTACGCGAACATCAGGGACCTCGCCCGGGCATTCCCCGACATCATCATCTCGCTCGACCACGCGGGGCTCCCGCTTCGCCGTGACGAGGAGTACCTGGCCCTCTGGCGCCGCGAGCTGGCCGGCCTGGCCGAGGCGCCGAACGTCATCGTCAAGGTCTCAGCCCTGGGCATGGGCGACCCGCGCTGGACGCTCGATTCGCTGCGACCCCTGGTCCTGTCCTGTATCGACACCTTCGGCGTGGAACGCACCCTCTTCGGCACCAACTGGCCGGTCGATCGCCTGTTCTCGTCCTATCCGGATGTCGTCAACGCCTATGCCGAGATCATCGGGGACTTCTCCATCGCCGAGCAGACCGCCATGTTCAGCGCCAACGCCGAGCGCATCTTCCGCATCTGAGGAGCACCATGGAGCGCTGCCTGCACTACTTCCGCCTCTATCCCGGGACGGAGACCGAGTTCGACCGGCTGCATGCGGAGATCCCCGCCGAGGTGGCCCAGGCCATGGCAGAGGCCGGCCTCCATAACGTCACGGCGTTCCGCCGCGGCACTGACGTGTGGCGTTACGCAGAGGTCGAGGGAGAGCGCGGACACGCCTTTCGGCAGTACCTGGACCTGCCCGCCAGCCGGTCGCGGC
>JBFYUV010000048.1:0-2871 GCA_041299865.1 Chloroflexota bacterium | reverse complement strand
GGCACGGGGATGCCCGCTGCCCGGTACACGGGGAGATGCCCGACGTCGAGGATGGCACCCGAGCCGACGAGGCCGATGGGTCGCACGTAGCGCTCGGGCAGGGACAGGTCGCAGGCGTCTGCGATCTCAGCGAGCAGCCCGATCACCTGGTCAAATCCCCCGTGGCCATGCGCACCTCCCCGAGATCGTGCCCCCATGTATACCCCTCGGTCGAGGCCGAGTCAACCGGTTGACCGCCGCGCTGTCGCGGTCGACCGTCGTCCTGTCGAGGTCGACCGCCGCACACGCTGAGGCCCGCATCAGAATCGTCCCCCGCGGGTCGCCGGGGGTGGAGACGCCACCGTCGTGCCGTCGGAGATGGTGAGCTCGGTCTGGAGCGTCTCCCTGATCGGGGCATCCCAGGGCAGGTCCAGCACCAGCTCGGCGGCGCGCCGCCCGAGTTGCTTGAGGGGCATCTCCACGCAGGTCATGGAGGGGATGCGGTAGTCCTCCGCCGGCAGCTTGTGGATGGCGATGAGCGAGACATCTCCTGGCACCGACAGGCCGTGCGCGTGCAGCGCATGCCACACGCCGAGGCCTTCGTTGGCATCGGCGGCCACGATGGCCGTCGGACGGACCGGGCTGCGCAGGATGGTCGCTGCCGCCTCCGCGCCGCCGGAGGCCGTGTACTCGGCTCGCACGATCCAGGCTGGGTCGAGCTCCAGGCCCGCGGCGGCCATGGCGTCCCGGAAGCCGTCCTGGCGGCGCTCGGCCGTGTCGACGCCGGCCGGGCCGCCGGCCCAGCCGATCCTCCGATGACCGTGAGCGATGAGGTACTCGGTGGCCAGCCTCGTCGCGCGCTCATCATCGAGGACCACCCAGCGCGCCGCGCCCACCGAGCGCCGGTTCACCAGCAGCGTGGGCAGATGCGGGTCGCGGAAGAGCTCGTCAGCGTCATGGCCCGCGCGCAGCCCGGCCAGGAGCGCAGCATCGACCGCGCCGCTGCGCAGCAGGCGCAGGTAGCGCTCGGTCAGTCCGCCCTCGTGGGAGGCGGTCCACAGCAGCAGGCCACGCTCCGCTGCGACCTCCTCGGCGCCGGCGATGATGGGCACCATGAGCGGGTTGCCGGCCGGGACCAGCAGGCCGATCGCACCGGCCTGTGCTCGAGCCAGCCCGCGAGCGTGGAAGTTGGGTCGATAGCGCAGGGCGGTGGCAGCCTCGAGGACGCGCTGGCGGGTCTCTTCGCGCACACGCAGCGAGGGGTCATCACTGAGGACCTTGGAGACGACGGCGCGATCGACGCCGGCCTGCTCGGCCACGTCGGCGATGGTGGCGCGACCCGTCCCCCTCAGTGCGGCGCTCCGACCCCCGTGGTTCACCGGCACAGGATGCGCGCCGCGAGTCCATCTGGTCAACCGGTTGACGCGGCCCGCCTGGAGGGTCTACCGTCGCCCTCGGGAGCGGCGCCCCACGTGGCTCCCGCGCGACCCGGAGCAGCGAGGTGCGGGACATGCGGTTCGGCGTCCTGGGCGTCATCTGGAGCGACTGGACCGACGTGACGAGTGAGTCGGTCGCCTTCGCCCGGCATCTCGGCTTCGCCGGCATGGGCGCCCATCTCACGGTTCCCGCGGCCACTGTCATGGATGCGGTCGCGGATAACGTGCGTGCCAGCATCGATGCCAACGGCCTCGAGTTCCTGCAGGTCTGGGGCCCCTACCCAACAGTCATCAGTCCGGACGAGGAGGTGCGCCGGCGCGGCGTGGAGGGCGCGCGTGACATCGCGCGCCTTGCGGCCCGCCTGGGGGTCCCGGCCTCCGGCATGCGGCCCACCAGCCATAACCCGCGTGGGGAGTGGTGGCCGCACCCGGAGAACCACAGCCAGGCGTCCGAGGACCGACTCGTCCGTGCCATCGACGAGGTCCTCGAGGTCGCCGTACCGCTGGGGGTGGGTATCGTCCTCGAGAAGCACGCCACGTCCACGCTGGATTCGGCGCAGCGGGTCAAGCGCGTCATCGAGCGCACCGACCCGCGCCACGTGCGCGTCAACATCGACCCCGCCAACTTCGTGGCCGACCTGGCTACGGCCTTCGACCCCACGCCCATGATCAACGAGCTCTTCGACGTGCTCGGGGAGCACTGCGCCATGGTCCACGTCAAGGACTACGACCTCGAGGACCGCTTCATCGTCCACATCAGCGAGGCCATCCCCGGGACCGGCATGATGGACCTCGACACGGTGCTGAAGCGGACGGCTGCCCTGGGTCCGGACAGCTACGCCATCGTCGAGCATCTCCCGCTGGGCCAGATCGGCCAGGCCAAGGGCCACCTGACGGAACGGGCCGCCGCGCTGGGCATCGAGGTTCACTGACCCGTGACTGCACTCCCCAGGGAGGAAGCTGCGCGCCTTCGCTCGCTGGCCGAGCAGCACCTCTGGATGCCCTACTCGCCGCCCGGCGCCCAGGGCACGGTCCGCGACGAGATCCGCATCATGACCCACGGCCAGGGCGTGCGCACCTGGGACGCGGAGGGCAACGAGTACCTGGATGGGACCTCGGCCCTGGAGGCACTCATCCTCGGCCACGGCGACGAAGAGATCGTGGAGGCCATCGCGCAGCAGGCCCGCACGATGTCCTTCGTGGACGTCTTCCGCTTCGTGACGCCGCCCCAGGTCGAGCTGGCCGCGGAGCTCGTGGCGGCCTCGCCGGGCATGGCCATGGCGCACTTCACGCCGGGTGGTGCGGAGGCGGACGAGGTGGCCATCAAGATGGCGCGCCAGTACCACGCCTTGCGCGGCGAGCCCTACCGCATGAAGGTCATCACCCGGCAGGGGGCCTTCCACGGCGTGACGGCAGGAGCCATGGCGCTCGATGGGCAGTACTTCGCCTCCCGGAA
>JBFYUV010000047.1:0-10486 GCA_041299865.1 Chloroflexota bacterium | reverse complement strand
CCCGCGCCGAGATCTCCGGCTCGCCGCGCAGCTTCCGCCAGAGCATCCGCAGCGGGTCGTAGTACTCGTCTGCGACACGCTCCTTGAGGGGGATGATGGCGTTGTCCGTGATGCGGATGTGCTCAGGGCAGACGTCCGTGCAGCACTTGTTGATGTTGCAGTAGCCGATGCCCGCGTCGTACTTCAGGTAGGGCGTGCGCTCGGCCTCGTCCATGGGGTGCATCTCGAGGCTGGCCGCCCGCGCCAGGTAGCGCGGTCCGATGAACTCGTGCTCGGTCTCGTGGTTGCGCAGCACGTGGCAGACGTCCATGCACAGGAAGCACTCGATGCACTTGCGGAACTCCTGGGAGCGCTCCACGTCCTCCTGCTGCCAGCGCCACTCCGACTGGGGCACCTCCGCCGGCGGGGAGAAGGGCGCCAGGCGCGCGTTGATCTCGTAGTTCCAGGACACGTCGGTGACGAGGTCGCGAACGTGGGGAAAGGTGCGCATGGGCTCGACCGTGATGGCCTCCCCCTCGGGGAAGTCGTGCAGGCGCGTCTTGCACATGAGGCCCGGCTTGCCGTTGATCTCCGCGCTGCAGGAGCCGCACTTGGCGGCCTTGCAATTCCAGCGGGCGGCCAGGTCGGGCTGCACGTGCTGCTGGATCCAGTGGACGGCGTCGAGGACGACCATGCCCTCCTCAGCCGGCACGCGGTACTCGTAGAAGCCGCCCTCCTCGCCGGCTTCGCCGCGGAACACCCAGAGGATGGCCTCGTCCATGGCCTCAGTCCCTGGGGGCGTCCGCGGCCGTGGCCACGTACTGGCGCAGCTCGGCCGGGAAGTCCTGGGTCGGCGTCTGTCGCACGGTCATGGCACCTTCCCGGCGCTGCACGGCGACGTTGACGACATCCCACTGCGGTTCCATGCCGGCGTGGTCGAGACGGCTGTGGGCGCCGCGGCTCTCCGTGCGCTCCAGGGCCGAGCGGGCGATGGCCTCCGAGACGGCGAGCATGTTACGCAGCTCGAAGACGAGGTCCCAACCCGGGTTGAAGCGACGCGGTCCGGTCACCGCCAGGGTTCGCCAGCGCTCCTTGTAGCCCTCGAGACGCGCGATGGCCGTCGAGAGGTCCGACTCCGTGCGGAAGATGCCGACCAGTGACGACATCGTCGCCTGCAGCTCCGCGTGGAGCCGATCGGGGGCCTCGCCGCGGCGCTCGAAGGGTGCCGCCATGGCGGCCAGGGACTCCTCCACGAAACCGTCCGACAGGTCGGCCGGGGTGGACCCCGTGGCCGTCGCCTCCACGGCAGCTTCCCCGGCGCGGCGCCCGAAGACGAGCAGGTCCGTGAGCGAGTTGCCACCCAACCGATTGGAGCCGTGCAGCCCGGCAGCCACCTCGCCGGCCGCGTAGAGGCCGGGCGTCGTCGTGAGGCCGGTGTCGGCCTCGACGCGGATGCCGCCCATCATGTAGTGCATCGTGGGCCCGACCTCCATCGGGCCGGCCGTGATGTCCACGTCGGCGAGCTCCTTGAACTGCTCGTACATGGAGGGCAGCTTGGAGCGGACCCGCTCGGGCGGCAGGTAGCTGATGTCCAGGAAGACACCGCCGTGGGGTGAGCCACGGCCTTCCTTGACCTCGGTGTAGATGGCCCGTGCCACGTTGTCGCGTGTGGACAGCTCCGGTGGCCGCCGGTGGTCGGTCACTCGGCCCTCCGTCAGGGCATCCACCCAGGCCCGCGCCTCCTCGTCCGTGGCGGCGTACTCGTGTCGGCGATCTTCCGGCAGGTAGCGCCACATGAAGCGCTCCCCGTCGGCGTTGCGCAGGATGCCGCCCTCGCCGCGCACGGCCTCCGTGACGAGCAGGCCGCGCACACCGGGCGGATGGACCATGCCGGTCGGATGGAACTGCACGAACTCCATGTCGATGAGCTCCGCACCGGCCCGCAAGGCCAGCGCGTAGCCATCGCCTGACGACTCCCAGGAGTTGGAGGTGACCGCGAAGGCGCGGCCCGCACCGCCGGTGGCGAGGATGACCGCCCGGGCCGGGAAGGCAACCGGGGCGCCGTCCAGGCGCCGGTAGCCGATGGCGCCCATGACGCCGCCGGGGCCTACTGCCAGCCGCGTGATGATGGTCTCCTGGTAGACCTTGACGCCGATGGCCACGCTGCGGTCCTGCAGCGTCCGGATGAGCTCCAGTCCGGTGCGGTCGCCGACGTGCGCCAGGCGCGGATAGGTGTGGCCGCCGAAGGGCCGCTGCAGGATGCGGCCGTCGCGGGTCCGGTCGAAGACGGCACCCCAAGCCTCCAGCTCGCGCACGCGGTCCGGTGCCTCCTTGGCATGCAGCTCCGCCATGCGCGGGTTGTTGAGGAGGCGGCCGCCCACCATGGTGTCGCGGAAGTGCGTGGACCACGAGTCGCGATCGTCGACGTGGGCGAGGGAGGCGGCCATACCGCCTTCCGCCATGACGGTGTGGGCCTTGCCCAGCAGCGACTTGCAGACGACACCCACCGAGCGACCGGCGGCGATACCGGCCGCCGCGGCCCGCAGGCCGGCGCCGCCGGCGCCGATGATGAGGATGTCGTGCGGATGGCTCTCGATCATGCGGCTACAGGAAGCCCCCGATGACGGGCGTGCCGGTGTTGATGATGTCGAGCGCGAGCGCGCGCACGTACAGGTCCACCAGGACGATGCTGCCGAGGCTGGCCCAGGCCCACAGGCCGTGGTGCTGGTTCCAGGCGCTCACACGGGCCCAGAGGCCGTGTCGGCGCCGCGTGTTGGCAGTGCACGAGTAGCAGTCCAGCCCGCCGCCCACGAGGTGGCGGAAGGAGTGGCAGGAGAACACGTAGAGGCTCACCAGGAGGGCGTCCGCCGCGATGAGGAAGACCCCGATTCCCAAGCGCAGGCCGCCGTCGTGCCAGAGGGCCAGCACGAGGTCGATCCACAGCACCGTCAGGGGGATGAAGACGATGTACAGGAAGATGCGGTGCAGGTTCTGGAGGACGAAGGGGAAGCGGTTCTCCATGCCGTACGTGCGGTGGATAGAGGGCTCGCCCACTGCACAGGCCGGTGGATCGGCGAAGAAGGCCTTGTAGTAGGCGCCACGGAAGTAGTAGCAGGTGGCACGGAAGAAGACCTGCATCCACAGCACCAGGATGGCGGGCGACAGCCAGGCCGGCAGGAACACCTCCCCGATGCTGATGGAGAAGAAGGGTGAGTGGTAACCGGCAGCCTCGTACTCGACCCCGAAGTACGGGATCAGGAAGACCGAGGAGACGAGCGAGTAGGCGATGAAGGCGGTCAGGCCCAGGGCGATGGCCAGGGGTCGCAGCGACCAGCGGTCCATGCGCCTCGTGGTCCCGAAACCGCGCGGGGCCGTGCCGGCCGGCTTGCTGGCCGCTCGAGCCTCGACGCGGCGGCCCTGCGTGACCCGGTCGGACGCGGTCATGGACGGCGACGACGTGGCGCTGGCACCGGCAGGGACAACATCGGGCCTAATGTATCGCATCATCACGTAGTCCCATGAGGTCGGCGGCGTGCCCGCCGGGCGGCAGGAAGCCGCGGTCACGACGGCGACGGGGGCACGCTATCCTGCAGGAGCCCGTGAAGCTGCACGAATACCACGCCAAGTCCCTGCTCTCGCATGCCGGCCTGCCGGTCCCACCCTACGCGGTGGCGACGACCCCGGCCGAGGCACGCACCCAGGCGACCGCCTTCCTGGATGGCGGCACCGGTGCCGTCGTCGTCAAGGCCCAGGTCCTCGTGGGTGGCCGAGGCAAGGCCGGTGGCGTCAAGCTGGCACGCAGCGCGGACGAGGCGGAAACCGTCGCGGCGGCGATCCTGGGCATGGACATCAAGGGCATCACGGTGCGCCGCGTGATGGTCACCCCGGCGGCCACCATCCTGCGCGAGATGTACCTGGCTGCCGTCCTGGACCGCGCCGAGCAGCGCATCCTGCTCATGGGCGCCGCGGAAGGCGGGGTGGAGATCGAGACGCTCGCGCAGGAGGACCCGGACGCCATCGTGCGCGTCCACGCCCACCCACAGCTGGGCCTGCAGCCCTTCCAGGCGCGCCAGATGGCCTTCGCGCTCGGCCTCGGCGCGCACCTCGCGCAGGCGACGGCCATCTGCCGAGGCCTGGTCGACGTCATGGTCCGCGAGGACGCCGACCTCGTCGAGGTCAACCCGCTGGCCATCGTGCGCGAGGACGGGCCTGACGGACCGGTCGAGCGGCTGGCTCTCCTGGACGCCAAGGTCACGCTCGACGATTCAGCTCTCGGGCGCCACCCCGGTCACGAGGCCATGCGCGACCTTGATGAGGAGGATCCCGCCGATAGCGCGGCTCGCGCGGCCGGCCTCAGCTTCATCCGCCTCGACGGTGACATCGGCTGCATGGTCAACGGGGCCGGCCTGGCCATGACCACGATGGACCTCGTCAAGCGCGCCGGCGGCGAGCCGGCCAACTTCCTGGACATCGGCGGCGGTGCTCGCTCGGACAAGGTCGCGGAGGCCATGCGACTCATCCTGTCCGACTCCTCGGTGAAGGCCATCCTCGTCAACATCTTCGGCGGCATCGCCCGGGGTGACGAGGTCGCCCGGGGTCTCGTCGAGGCCCGCGCCCAGCAGACCCGCAGCGTGCCGCTCGTGGTGCGCATCGTGGGCACCAATGCCGACCTGGCCGCGCGCATCCTGCACGAGGCCGGCGGCGACATCGTCACCGCCATGACGCTGGATGAAGCCGTCGAGCGAGCCGTCGCGCTGGCTGGGCAGGTCGCCGCGTGAGCATCCTCATCGACCGCGGGACCCGCCTGCTCGTGCAGGGCATCACCGGGCGCGAGGGCGGCTTCCACGCCCAGCAGATGCTCGACTACGGCACCAACGTGGTGGCCGGCGTCACGCCCACCAAGGGCGGCCAGCGGGCCCTGGGCGGCGCGGTCCCCGTCTTCGATACCTGCGCCCAGGCAGTGACCGCCACGGGTGCCGACACGAGCGTCATCTTCGTGCCGGCCGGCGCCGCCCCGGACGCCATCCTGGAGTCGCTGGACGCCGGCATCGGCACCATCTTCTGTATAACCGAGCACATCCCGGCCCTGGACATGCTGAAGGTCGTCGCGGAGGTGGAAGCCAGGGGGGCGCGCCTCGTGGGCCCCAACTGCCCGGGTGCCACCACGCCCGGTCAGGCCAAGGTGGGCATCATCCCGGGCTCCATCCACCGTCCCGGTCGCGTCGGCCTCGTGAGCCGCTCGGGCACGCTGACCTACGAGGTCGTGCAGGCCATGACGGACGCGGGCATCGGCCAGTCGACGTGCGTGGGCATCGGTGGTGACCCCATCAGCGGCAGCAGCTTCGTGGACATCCTGGAGCTCTTCCGCGACGATGCCGAGACAGAGGGCCTGGTGCTCATCGGCGAGATCGGTGGCAGCGCGGAGGAGGAGGCGGCGGCCTGGAAGGCGCGCCACCTGCCGGACGTGCCCATGGTCGCCTTCATCGCCGGTCGCACGGCGCCGCCCGGGCGTCGCATGGGCCACGCGGGCGCCATCATCAGCGGCTCCGGGGGGACCGCGGAAGCCAAGATCGCCTCGCTGGAAGTGGCCGGCATCCGGGTCGCCGACTCACCCACGCAGATCCCGCGCCTGCTCGTCGAGGCAGGCATCCGCCCCGACTGACAAGGTCGGCGGGCGGCACCCCGGGCCAGCGGCACCCCGGGCCAGCGGCGCCCGATCAGGCCAGCGGTGCCCGATCAGGCCAGCGGTGCCTCCGTGTCGTAGCCGAGGCGCGCCCAGGCCGGTCCGCCCGGCGCCTCGATGAGCTCCACCAGCACCCCGTGACAGGAGCGCGGGTGCAGGAAGGCCACGGGGCCCTCCGCCCCTCGCCGAGCTTCGCGGTCGATGACCTCCACCCCGCGCGCGGCCAGGTCGGCCAGCGTGGCGTCGACGTCCGGCGTCTCCACGCAGACGTGGTGGAAGCCCTCCCCCTTCGAGGCCAGGAAGCGTGCCACGCCGGTCGTGTCGTCGGTGGGCGCGACCAGCTCGATCTTGGTCTCACCCACGGCCAGGAAGGCGATGACGACGCGGTCCGACTCGATGGGCAGCACGAGCTCGACGGTCAGTCCGAGCGTATCCCGGTAGAAGGCCAGCGCGGCCTCGATGTCACGGACCACCACGGCCACGTGATGGACCCGGCTGAACGTCCGTCCTGCGACCTCGACCATGTTGCTCCCTCGCTTCCGATGCCTTCTCCGCCGGCCGGCCCCAACGCCGGGCCGAAGCCACCGATCCCTCAGACCGTGACGACCTCGCGATGCTCGCCCCACACGGCACGCAGCCGGTCGCTGATCTCGCCGAGCGTGGCGCGCATCCCTACCGCCTCGATGATGGCCGGCATGACGTTGTCCGTGCCCCGGGCGGCCTGCTCGAGGCGCGCCAGGGCAGCCTCGCAGGCGGCCACATCGCGTGTCGCCCGCAGCTGCCGGATGCGCGCTACCTGCTCGCGCTCAAGGTCCGGGTCGATGCGCTGCAGGGGTGGACGCACGGTCTCCCCATCGGTGAAGCGGTTGACGCCGACGACGACGCGCTCCCCGGCCTCGACCTGGCGCTGCACGCGGTACGCGGCATCCTGGATGTGGCGCTGCTGGTAGCCCGCGTCGATGGCAGCGATGGCGCCGCCCATGGCGTCGATCTCATCGAGGTAGGACTGCGCGGCCGCTTCCAGCTGGTCGGTGAGCGACTCCACGAAGTAGGAGCCCGCCAGCGGGTCCGGTGTGTCCGTGATGCCAGCCTCGTGGGCCAGGATCTGCTGGGTCCGCAGGGCCAGCCGCGCCGACTCGGCAGTCGGCAGCGCCAGGGCCTCGTCGCGGGCGTTGGTGTGGAGGCTCTGGGTGCCACCCAGCACCGCTGCCAGCGCCTGGATGGTGGTGCGTACGACGTTGTTGTCGATCGACTGCGCCGTCAGCGAGCTGCCGGCTGTCTGCACGTGGAAGCGGCACATCATGGAGCGGGGGTCCGTGGCGCCGAAACGGTCGCGCATGATGCGTGCCCACATGCGCCGGGCCGCCCGGAACTTGGCGACCTCCTCGAAGAGCTCGCTCCAGGCCCCGAAGAAGAACGACAGGCGGCCGGCGAAGGCGTCCACGTCCAGGCCGCGCGCCACGGCGCCCTCCACGTAGGCGATGGCGTCGGCCAGCGTGAAGGCCAGCTCCTGCGCAGCCGTGGCCCCCGCCTCACGCATGTGATAGCCACTGATGGAGATGCTGTTCCAGCGCGGCAGCTCCGCGGCGCAGAAGGCGAAGATGTCCGTCACCAGGCGCATCGAGGCCTCCGTGCCGTAGATGTACGTGCCGCGGGCAATGTACTCCTTGAGGATGTCGTTCTGGACCGTGCCTCCCAGCCGCTCGCGGGCGATGCCGCGGCGGTCGGCCACGGCCACGACCATGGCCATCAGGATGGGCGCCGTGGCGTTGATGGTCATGGAGGTCGTGACCTTGTCCAGGGGCAGGTCGGCCAGCAGCACCTCCATGTCGTCGATGGAGCTGACGGGCACGCCCACGCGGCCCACCTCGCCGGCGGCCATGGGCGCGTCAGAGTCGTAGCCCATCTGCGTGGGCAGGTCGAAGGCCACGGACAAGCCGGTCTGGCCCTGCTCGAGCAGGTAGCGGAAACGCTCGTTGGTCTGGGCGGCGCTGGCGAATCCCGCGTACTGGCGCATCGTCCAGAAGCGACCCCGGTACATCGTCGGCTGCACGCCGCGGGTGAAGGGGAACTCGCCCGGCCGACCCAGCGCCGCATCCTCGTCGAGAGCGGCCGTCTCCGCCGGCGTGTAGAGGTCGGCGACCTCGATGTCCGACGTGGTCACGAAGCGTTCGCGACGCTCGCCGCGGCCCTCCAGCGCGCGGGCTCGCGTGGTCGCGCGCCACCGCTCGCGACCCGGATCGGTCGATGCCATCGTCACCTCACTGCCAGGAACCCGCCATCGGGCTCGACACCGCTGTCGGCCCCGACGGTAGCACCCCGACGCCAGCGGTGGATGGAGTCTTGCGGCGACCTGTCTTTGCGCAAAGACGGGCGGGCGCAGCGTCGAGGACGTCAGCTTGAGCGTGGACGGGCTGCTGCTTGTCCACAGGTTCGGTGGACGGAGACCGTCCGGGTGTGGATAACCTCCGATGGTCGGAAGCCCCATTCGGTAGACTGCCCTCACACGCCGCGGCGGCAGAGGTGCGGTCCCAAGGCAGACCGGAGGGCACGGTGGCACGCATCATCTCGATCGCGAACCAGAAGGGTGGGGTGGGCAAGACGACCACCGCGATCAACCTTGGTGGAGCGCTCGCAGAGGTCGGCCACCGGGTGCTCTGCGTGGACATGGATCCCCAGGCCAACCTCACCGTGGGGCTCGGTCTGAACGCGCGGGATATCGAAGTCTCGATCGCCAATGTGTTGCTGGACGCGTCGCTGTCCCTGGAAGACATCGTCGTCTCCACCAGCACCGAGCGGCTGGACGTGGCCCCCTCGGACATCGACCTGTCGGCCACGGAGAACCAGCTCTTCAGCGTCATCGGCCGCGAGCACGCGCTGCGCGAGGTGCTCCACGGCTGGGCGGAGAAGCAGTACGACTACGTCATCATCGACTGTCCGCCCACGCTCGGGCTGCTGACGCTCAACGCGCTCGTGGCCTCTGACGGCGTCATCATCCCGGTGCAGACGCAGTACTACTCGCTGAAGGGCTTCACGGCACTCAACACCGTCATCACCCAGATCCGCGCCAAGGGTCTCAACCCGCGGCTGCGCATCCTGGGCATCCTGCCGACCTTCTACGACGGGCGCACCAACCTGGCGCGAGACATGCTCGCGGAGCTCGGCGAGCTGGGTGACCATCACATCTTCACGACCATCATCCGGCAGGCCGTGCGCCTGGGTGAAGCGCCCCTGGCGGGCAAGCCCGTGACGGCCTACGCGAGCCGTTCGAGCGCCGCGGAGGCGTATCGCAAGCTGGCGCAGGAGGTGATCGAGCTTGGCTAGACCCGATTTCCGGTCGCAGGCTGCCGAGCGCCTGGCCACCGAGCGGACCGAGCACACCCCAGTGCTCATCGACCTCCTGAGCCCTGACGAGCCCGGCACCGTCACAGAGGTCCACCGCATCGACATCGAGCGCATCAGCTCGAACCCCCACCAGCCCCGCCGGACGTTCGATGCCGACGCCCTCCAGGACCTGGCCGCCTCCATCCGGGAGCACGGCATCCTGCAGCCGGTGCTGGTCCGGCCGCGCGCGGACGGGCACTTCCAGCTCATCGCCGGCGAGCGCCGCTGGCGGGCCGCCCGCATCGCCGGCCTGCGGGAGATCCCGGCCATCGTCGAGCAGTTCGATGACGAGGCGGCCCTCGAGATCGCCATCATCGAGAACCTCCAGCGCGAGGACATCTCGCCGCTCGAGGAAGCCGACATGTTCGAGCGCATGACGACCCAGCACGGCTACAGCCTGCGCAAGCTGGCCCAGAAGCTGGGCAAGGACAAGGGCTACATCGAGAATCGCCTGCGCCTGGCCGATGCGCCCGCGGAGGTCCGGGAGCTCGTGTCGGCGCGCAGTGACACCCTCTCGGCCGCGTACGAGCTGATGAAGGTGCACGACCCGCGCACGCGCCGCCGCCTGGCCGGCCAGGTGGCGACCGGTGAGCTCAGCCTGGCCAAGCTGCGCCAGCGCATCCAGGGCCAGACGTTGGCGTCTGCGCCCTCAGCGGCACCGGACGCCACGAGCGAGGAGGTGGGCGTGACCGTGGATCTGGAGGTCGTTGCCGTGGCCATGGGATCCGGGATGGGCGCCATCGCCGTCGAGCCGGAGCGCGTAGCCATCGCCGTGGAGCCGGAGGGCCCAGCGGTGGACGCGCCGCAGCCCGCGGTGGCCGCGGTCGACATCGATCAGGCAGCTCGGCAGCTCTCTCGCGCCGTCGACGAGCTGGTGACCGCGCTGCTCGGTGACGCATCCCTCGCCGAGGCCTCGTCCGCGGATCGGCAGCTCTTCGCCAAGTACCTGACCATCAACAAGGTCAAGCTGGAGAACGCCATCGCCGTCGTCCGCGTCGGCGGCAGCCGCACCACCGTCCCGGTCCGCGAGCCCCACGACTGACCGACCGGGATCCTGGGGTTTCGCCGACCGGCTGACTCATGTCCCACCCGGGATGCCAATCAGCCGCCGGACACCTCCTGACGCGTCCTGGGTGAGCCCTCGTTGGTCGCTCGTCCCCGCTCCGTGGCCAGATGGCGCCCGGGCTCGTGTGGTGCTGACAGAGGATCAGCGGGTCTGCCGCTTCGGCGGTCGCTTGGCATCCCTGGTGGGACGCGCTGCCGTGGGACGCGCTGCCGTGGGACGCGCTTCGATCCGCTGCGATCCGTGCCATCCACCGCGATGATGCGCACCCGGGGTTCGCCCGGCCGCGGGCGTCATATCTGACCGACCGGGGCACGCTCGGTGCCCGGCCGCAGGCGTCAGATATAGACGACCTCGTGGAAGCCAGCCACGAGGAA
>JBFYUV010000046.1:0-2806 GCA_041299865.1 Chloroflexota bacterium | reverse complement strand
CCCGCGCCTGTCGACCTACGTCACCGCCCTCGTCGCCGGCCCGTACGCGGTCGTCCGCGACGAGTACGCCGGACCGCACGGCACCTACCCGCTCGCGCTGTTCTGCCGTGCGAGCCTGGCGGCCCACCTCGACCCCGACGACCTGTTCACCGTCACCAAGCAGGGGTTCGCGTTCTTCGAGGAGTCGTTCGGCACGCCGTACCCCTTCGGCAAGTACGACCAGCTCTTCGTGCCGGAGTTCAACGCCGGGGCCATGGAGAACGTGGGTGCCGTGACCTTCGCCGACGCGTTCCTCTTCCGCGACCCTCCCACCTACGCCCAGCGCCTGACGCGAGGCGAGGTCATCCTCCACGAGCTGGCCCACATGTGGTTCGGTGACCTGGTCACGATGCGCTGGTGGGACGACCTCTGGCTCAACGAGACGTTCGCCACGTATCTGTCCTATCGCTGCCTGGCCTCGGCCACCCGCTTCAGGGATGCCTGGCAGGTGTTCAACGGTGACATGCGACCGGCTGCCCATCGCCAGGACCAGCTGGTCACCACGCACCCGGTGGCGACGGTGGTGGAGCACACCGAGCAGGCGGTGGGCAACTTCGACGCCATCACCTACGAGAAGGGTGCCGCCGTCATCAAGCAGCTCGTGGCGGCCATCGGCGATGATGCCTTCGGCTCGGGGCTGCGGCGCTACTTCGACCGTCACGCCTGGGGCAACGCCAGCCTGGCCGACTTCCTCGACGCGCTCGGACAGGCTGCCGGTCAGCCACTGGAGGATTGGGCGCGGCTGTGGCTGCAGACCCCGTCGCTGAACACCATCGGCGTGCGATGGTCACAGGCCGATGGGCGCATCACGAGCCTGGAGGTTGAGCAGGGTGCACCCCCGGAGCACCCCACCCTGCGCCCGCACGCCACGACGCTCGGACTGGTCTGGCAGCCCACGCCGGATGCCGGGCTGGCCATCGATGCCATCGCGGTCCGCATCGGCGGCGAGCGACTGGCCGTCCCGGAGGCCGTCGGGCGTCCCACGCCGCTCTTCATCTACCCGGACCTGGGCGACCACGACTACGCGCTGGTGAGACTGGACCCGCAGTCGCTCGCCTTCGCGCTCCAGCGGCTGCCGGACCTGCCAGACCCGCTGCTGCGGCAGCAGGTCTGGTCGGCGCTCCACCAGATGGTCCGCGCTGCCTCGCTGCGTTCCACGGACTACCTCGCAGCGGTGCGGCGCTTCGCTCCAGCTGAGATGGACCAGGCCCTCGTGGCGTCCATCCTCGAGCGGGCTGCGGAAGTCCAGCGACGCTACCTGCCGGAGGCGTACGCCGCGCAGGAGTCACGCCAGCTGGTGGCATTGGCCGTGGCGGCCATGCGCTCGACGCCCGTGGAGCTGCGGCTCACCTGGGCCCGGGCTGCCATCGCCATGGCCTCCGACGGGGCCGATGTCGAGCGCCTCCTGGGCCTTGTCGATGGTCGCTGGTCGCCGGATGGCTTCTCGGTCGACCAGGAGATGCGCTGGTCGCTGGCCGTCAAGGCGGTCGCTCACGGGCTTGATGGCGCTGCGGAACGACTGGAGCGGGAGCTCGAGCGCGATCCGTCGGATCGCGGCCAGCGGGCCTTCATCCGGGCCCAGGCCAGCCGACCGGAGGCCGCCGCCAAGACGGAAGCCTGGCAGCGCATCAACGGCGAGGGATACGGCTCGGACTACCTGACCCGGGCGGCCATCAGCGGCTTCCAGTGGATCCACCAGCGCGCCGTCCTGGCCCCCTTCCGCGAACCCTTCTACGCCCAGGTCGCGCCCATCTATGCGGCTCGTGACCATGCCTTCGCGGGATCGTATGCTCGAGGCTTGGCGCCTGACCGCTGGGCCGAGCCATCGGAGCTGGCGCGTCTGCGCGCCTTCCGGTCCGGCCTGCCGGAGGACGGGGTCCTCCTGCGTCGCCACATCGACGAGATCGCCGACGACCTGGCCCAGGACATCCGGGTGCGGTCCTTCGTCGAGACGGTCTGACCTAGCGGCTCCTGTCCCCGCTCCATGAGCGGCGCCGTGCCCCGTCGCCGGACGGCGCGGCCCGGCCACGTCCGCCGCGCCCCGCTGAGCGCATGGCCCGCGCGGCGGGATCCACCTCGAAGCCCCGCACCTGGCGGACCGGCAGGTTCCGCTTGAGCAGGCGGTTGATGGACTTGAGCTGGTCCTCCTCTTCGAAGGAGACCAGGGAGATGGCGAGACCCTCCATGCCCGCCCGGCCGGTGCGACCGATGCGGTGCACGTAATCCTCGGGGTCAGTGGGGATCTCGAAGTTCACGACCACCGGCAGTGCCTCGATGTCGAGCCCCCGCGCGGCGACGTCCGTGGCCACCAGGACGCGCACCTCACCTGCCTTGAACTGCTCGAGCGCGCGCTCCCGCTCCGGCTGGCTGCGGTCACCGTGGATGGCCGTGGCGGCGACCCCGTCACGGTCGAGCTGGGCGGCGAGGCGGCGTGTCATCTGCTTCGTGCGTGTGAAGACGAGCACCTGGTGCAGGTCCCGCGAGCGCACCAGGTAGGCCAGCAGCTCGCGCTTCCGGTCGGCCTCCACGAGGTAGGCGATCTGGTCCACCGACTCGGCCGCCGAGATGGTGGGCGCCACGTCCACGGATGCCGGCTCGGTGAGGAAGGTGCTGGCCAGTGAGCGGATCTCGGCGCTCAAGGTGGCCGAGAAGAGCAGACCCTGCCGTCGTGCCGGCAAGAGGGCCAGGATGCGTCGGATGTCATCGATGAAGCCCATGTCCAGCATGCGGTCAGCCTCGTCGAGGACGAGGACCTCCACCTGCCCCA
>JBFYUV010000043.1:0-4131 GCA_041299865.1 Chloroflexota bacterium | reverse complement strand
CAGCGGCGCGTCCGCCCTCCGGATCGGAGCCGGCCATGATCCCGCGCCGGGCATCCGGACGCCAGCCGGGCTCCATGGACCAGCCCGTCATGCCCGGGCCGACGAGCCCGCCGAAGCGTTCGCCGGGCATCCGCGAGCGAGGACCCGGGCGCGTGCGCGACTGGGAGCGGTGCACGCCGCCCTCGTCACGCCAGCGGATCTCCGGAGCCAGGGCGTCACCCCGCAGCAGGGCATCGATGGTCTCGGCCACGTCGGCATGCACGGCCACTCGGTCGCGGTCCACGATCTCGACGACGACGTCGAAGGTGGGCGGGGCCTTGCGCTCCAGCACCGACTTCTGGGTGCGCCGGCGGCGGGCCTCGTCGTCGCCGAGGGTGACGGTCTGGATGCCGCCGATGAGGTCGGAGAGCGTGGGGTTGAGCATGAGGTTGTCGAGATTGTTGCCGTGGGCCGTGCCGATGAGCTGCACGCCCCGCTCGGCGATGGTGCGCGCCGCCAGCGCCTCCAGCTCCGTGCCGATCTCGTCGATGACGATGACCTCGGGCATGTGGTTCTCGACGGCCTCGATCATGACCGCGTGCTGCAGGTCCGGGGTGCGCACCTGCATGCGCCGGGCGCGGCCGATGCCCGGATGCGGGATGTCGCCGTCGCCGGCGATCTCGTTGGAGGTGTCCACGATGACGACCCGCTTGTCGAGGTCGTCGGCCAGGACGCGGGCCGCCTCGCGCAGCATCGTCGTCTTGCCGATGCCCGGCCGGCCCATGATGAGGATCGACTGGCCCGACTCGACGAGGTCGCCGACGATCTCGATGGTGCCGAAGACGGCCCGCCCCACGCGGCAGGTGAGGCCCACGATCTTGCGGTTCCGGTTGCGGATGGCGCTGATGCGGTGCAGGGTGCGCTCGATGCCGGCGCGGTTGTCCTCGCCGAAGGAGCCCACGTGGTCGACGACGTACTGGATGTCCTCGGCGGAGATCTCGCGGTCGAGCAGGACCTCCTCACCGCCACCCCCGAAGCGCGCCTCCGGCCTGCGACCGAGGTCCATGACCACCTCGATGACGTCGCCGACCTGGGGCAGGGCGCGCATGCGCTGACCGATGACCGGGGGGAGCGCGTCGAGGAGGGCATCGAGGTCGTCACTGGCGGAGGGTGGGATGGCGGCGGACATGGAGCCTCCGGTGGCTGGCGTGGTCATCAGATCGCGGGCACGAGCGTGGGCTCGGCGACCCGCACCAGTGCCTCCTTGATCAGCAGGGAGACCGTCGAGATGGCTTCCATGCCCTGTTCCTCGAAGCGGTGCTCGATGGGCGATTCGTAGGTTCGGACACAGGACATGACGCCGTGAAGATGGCCGCCCTCCGGCGACCGGCCCGTCCCGCTGTAACGGCCGATGAGGGCCAGGCCGTAGCGGATGAGCGGGCTGGGGTCGTGACCGGGCAGGGCCAGCACCCGCATGTAGTGAGGCTGCTGCTCCTTGGCCACACCCAGCTGGAGCATGGCCGCCAGCCCGCTGGCGCCGTCGCCCTCCTGCACGTAGGCCTCCACGTCGGCGAAGCGCAGGATCGGCGTCAGCGAGGTGCGGGGCACGCTGGATCGGTCGCGGAGGTGCTCCCAGTCGGGCAGCCGATAGCCCTCCAGGCGCGCCACCGGCGCCGGGGTGACACCCCGGTAGAGCCGGGCGAGCTCCAGGGCGTCCTGGCCCGTGGCCGGGCGGATGTGCAGGGCACCCGTGTCGATGCCCCTCAGGCCCGGGAACCGCTGGCCGGGACTGCGGAAGAGGATGGTCTCCTCACCGTAGCGCGCGAAGCCCGCCTGCATGAAGAGCTCCACGTTGCCGCCCCGATCGGCGCAGGCGACGTGGAACCGGGCCGCGCCCCGCCGTGAGCCATCGCGGAGGAGGTGCTGGACGAGACGGAAGCGGATGTCGCCGGCATCGCCATGATCGACGGCATCGAGCTCGACGACGGTCCACTCGTCGCGGTTGGTGTCGCGCTCCACGCGAGCCAGGCCGGACAGCCGGCCGTCCTCCTCGTAGACGTAGAGCTGGTCGTGCGGCTGGAAGGCACCCAGCGGCATGCGGAACAGGCTGAAGACCGAGACGTGGCTGGCGGTCACGGGCAGTCCCAGCGAGCGGGTCGGCGGTTCGCTCGACTCGCGCGGGACATCGCGGGCATCGTGGTCGCCCCCGAGGTGGCCATCGGCCTGGGGCGGGTGGGCCAGTCGCGAGAGCTCGCCCAACGCCGCCAGGTCCGTGATGCGGGCGGCACGGACGCCACCGCTGCGCGCGGCGGTCACGTCATCGCCTCCTGGCGACTGCGCCGGGTGGGGTGGTGGCGCCGCCCCGTACCCTCCGCGGGCTCCTGGTAGGCGCCGGCCATCGTCGCGAGCAGTCGGTGGAAGCGCGGATCTGCGGCCAGCTCCGGATGGAAGGCGGTGGCGATGGCGTTGCGCTGCCGGACGGCCACGATGCGACCGTCGTCCAGCCTCGCCAGAACGTCCACACCCTCAGCGACGTGCTCCACGACCGGCGCCCGGATGAACACGCCATGCACGGGCCGGTCACCCAGGACCGGCACCGCCACGTCCGCCTCGAAGGAGTCCAGCTGCCGTCCGAAGGCGTTGCGCTTGACCGTGATGTCAAGCAGGGGGAAGACGGGCTCGTCGCCGTCGCTGATGCGGGTGGCCAGCAGGATCATGCCGGCACACGTGCCCAGCACGGGCACGCCCTCCCGAGCCAGCGCCAGGATCGGCCGGCGCAGTCCCCAGCGGTCGATGAGCTTTCGCATCGTAGTCGATTCGCCGCCGGGCAGGATGAGCCCGGCCAGGTCCTCGAGGTGCTCCGGCAGGCGCACACCGACGGCCTCGACGCCGATCGACTCCAGCAAGCTGGCGTGCTCGGCGAAGGCACCCTGGACGCTGAGGACTCCGATCTTCACGATCGCGCTCCGGTCATCAGGACCGCCGTCTCTGCCTGGATCGCGCGCCTTACCAGCCGCGGACCGCGAGACGCTCCTCCACCGGCACCGAAGCAGCGCTCATGCCCCGCATGGGCGCCCCGAGGCCGCGCGAGACCTCGGCGATGATGTGAGGGTCGTCGAAGTGGGTGGTGGCCTGCACGATGGCGGCGGCCGTGGTGGCCGGATCCTCCGACTTGAAGATCCCGGACCCGACGAAGACGGCTTCTGCGCCCATCTGCATGGCCAGCGCCGCATCGGCGGGCGTTGCGATGCCGCCGGACACGAAGTTGACGACGGGCAGTAGCCCGCTGGCCGCGACCTCCATCACGAGCTGGTAGGGGGCGCCCAGCTCCTTGGCGGCCGAGAAGAGCTCGTCCTGGCGCATGGCCGCGAGTGCGCGGATGCCGGCGGTCACGCTGCGGATGTGGCGCACGGCCTCCACGATGTCACCCGTGCCAGCCTCACCCTTGGTGCGCATCATGGCGGCGCCCTCGTTGATGCGGCGCAGGGCCTCGCCCAGGTCGCGGGCACCACACACGAAGGGCACCTTGAAGGCGTGCTTGTCGATGTGGTTGGCTTCGTCGGCCGGGGTCAGGACCTCCGACTCGTCGATGTAGTCGACGCCCAGGGCCTCCAGGACCTGCGCTTCCACGAAGTGGCCGATGCGCGCCTTGGCCATGACCGGGATGGTCACGGCATCCATGATGGCGCTGATGAGCGAGGGGTCGCTCATGCGGGCCACGCCACCGCTGGCACGGATGTCTGCCGGCACGCGCTCCAGCGCCATGACCGCGACCGCGCCCGCGTCCTCCGCGATGCGCGCCTGATCGGCGGTGACGACATCCATGATGACGCCGCCCTTGAGCATCTGGGCCAGACCCTTCTTGGTCGCCCAGGTGGACGTCTCGACGCTCACACTTGACCTCGATCGACATGGTTCGTGGCCTCGGCCTTCGGCTCGACCGCGGGGTCGTCGCCCGCACGGAGCCGGATGGCAGCCACGTCAGTGCCTCGATTATGGCACGGGACCCTCGGGTGGCCGTCCGGACCCGCGGAAGGCCCTCCGGGAGCGCGCAGCGCCGGCCGTCGCCCGGCCGGCTGACGGACCCGGGGATGGCACCGAAAGTCCTGTTGCCGGGGGGCACCACCGTCAGGAGGGCTGACCGTCGGTCAT
>JBFYUV010000042.1:0-3413 GCA_041299865.1 Chloroflexota bacterium | reverse complement strand
CTCCTTGCTCGAGGCATTGGCGATGAGCCTCATCGCGTACTCGGGTGCCGCCCAGTTCGCCGCCGTCGGGCTGGTCGCAGCGGGCGTGCCGTGGCTGGGTATCGTGGTCCTGACAGCGCTGCTCAACGCGCGCCACATGCTGTACGCGGCGTCCCTGGCGCCCTGGTTCGGCGGAGTCCCGCGACGCAGACGCGCGGTGGCAGCCCACTTCCTGACCGACGAGGTCTTCGCGCTCGTGATGCCCGGCGTCCGAGCTCTCGGACGACTGGACCTGCGGAGCTACACCCTGGCGGCAGCGCTGACGATGACCCCGTGGGTGATGGCGACCGTCGTCGGGTTTGCGGGCGGTCAGCTGCTGCCTGACCCCCGCGCCCTGGGCCTGGACGTCGTCTTCCCGGCCGCCATGGCCGGCCTGGCAGTCGCGCTCGTGACGGAGCGGCGGTCGCTCGTGGCTGCCGTGGCCGGCGGGTCCATCGGCCTGGCCATCGCGCTGACCGTGCAGCCCTCGGTCGGGGTGATCGCCGGTGGCCTGCTGGGCCCCCTGGTCGCGATGGTCATCCCGGATGCCCGGGAGCAGGACCGACTCGCAGACCCGGACCCGCTGCAGGCGCCGGTCGCGGAGCCGGGACCATGAGCGTGGAGCTGGTGGCGCTGGCGGTGCTGATGGGTGCCGTCACCTATCCCTCGCGGGCCCTGCCGTTGCTGCTGCCGGGCATCGAGCACCTGCCGGACAGCGTTCACGCTTATCTTCGGCTAATCGGCCCGGCGATCCTGGCGTCGCTGGCGGCGGTCAACGTGCTGGTGCTGGTCGCCCCGGACGGCGCGGCCCAGCTGCACCTGGGCATCGAGACGCTCGCGGTCATGGTCTGCGTCGGGGTGATGGCGTGGCGCCGGAACCTCTTGCTGGGGCTGCTGGCAGCGATGGCGCTGGTGGCGGTGGCCCGTGCGGCCGGCCTCGCCGGCTGAGGCCAGCCGTCGGCAGATGGCAGGGTCGCCTCCTGGTCGGCCCGGCGCATCTTGGGCCGGCGGGTGCGCGATGATGTGGCCTGACGGCACTCCCTGGCGGGAGCGCCGCTGGGGGACGGCCAGACAGCAACGACGCGGGGGTGTGATCGATGTCAGCGGTGACTCCGGGCCTCGTCTGTGCCCATCACCACCTCTACTCGGCGCTGGCCCGCGGGATGCCGGCGCCGCCGCGGACGCCGACAAGCTTCCAGGAGATCCTGGAGCTCATCTGGTGGCGCCTGGACACGGCCCTGGACCTGGAGATGATCCGCTGGTCGGCCATGCTCGGTGCCCTGGAGGCCCTTGAGAACGGCACGACCGCCATCGTTGACCACCACGAGTCACCCAATGCCATCGAGGGCAGCCTCGACGTCATCGCCGAGGCCTGCGCGGAGGTCGGTGTCCGCTCACTCGTGGCGTATGGCATCACGGACCGCCACGGTCCCGACGGGGCCCGCCGAGGACTTGCCGAGAACGAGCGCTTCATCCGCGCCGGGGGCCGCGGCCTGGTGGGCATCCATGCCGCCTTCACCTGCTCCGACGCCTCGCTGGAGGCAGCGGCCGGCTTGGCCGCGGATCTGGGGGTGGGCGTCCACGTCCACGTCTGCGAGGGCGTCGGCGACCTCGACGCGCCGCGCCGACTGGCGGGCCTGACCCGCGATGATTGGCTGCTCGCCCACTGCGTCCACCTGCCCACGGACCACGAGCTGGCGGGGACGATCCTCCACAACCCCATGTCGAACCTCAACAACGCCGTCGGCTACGCGGAGCCTGCCCGTTTTGCGAACCCGGTCGCGCTGGGCACCGACGGCATCGGCGGCAACGTCCTGGAGGCCTTCCGCCTGGCGTACGTCCTGCAGCGCTCAGTTGACGTGACCGCCAGCCCGGAGACCGCCTGGTCGTGGCTGGCCCACGGCTGGCAGCTGGTTCCGGAGGCGCGCGAGGACGAGGTCACCTGGTCGTACGACCCCATGGATGCCTGGCACGTCGCCTTCACCCCGGGCATCCGCCCGCTGCGCGTCACGGTGGCTGGCGAGGTCGTCCTGGAGGACGGCCGACCGACCCGCGTGGACGCCGACGAGATCCGGGCCAAGGCCCGCGAGCAGGCCGTCCGACTGCACGCCCGCCTCTAGGCAGCCGACCGGCGCCCGGCATCCGGCGCCCCGACGCACGACGGAGCATCCCATGTCCGACCGCTTCCACCCCCTCTCGATGGAGCAGCTCACCGATTGGGCCTTCACCGAGCTCGAGCGGCGCGGCTCCGTCTTCGGCGTGCCCCGCGCGTCCGTCTTCAGGCCGCGCCCGGATCACCCCTTCCGCCGCCGCGAGTACGGGATCGAGCTGGAGACGCCGTGGGGTGTGGCTGCCGGCCCGCAGACGCAGATGGCCCAGAACATCGTCACTGCCTGGCTGGCGGGCGCCCGGCTCATCGAGCTCAAGACGATCCAGACGCTGGACGAGCTGGAGGTCAACAAGCCCTGCATCGACGTCACGGACGAGGGCTACAACGTCGAGTGGTCGCAGGAGCTCAAGATCCACCAGTCGTTCGACGAGTACCTGCGCGCCTGGGTCTTGGTGCACGCCCTCCATCGGGCGCTGGGCTTCCCGGGCGAGCGGCCCGGCGTCATCTTCAACATGAGCGTCGGCTATGACCTCGCGGGCGTCCAGCGGCCCAACGTGACCTGGTACCTCGACGCCATGGCCGACGCATCAGCCTGGCTGCCGGCCTACGTGGACATCGTGGCGCGGCGCTTCCCGGCCGTCCGCGAGGTGGACATCCCGGCGCGCATCTCGGACACGGTGACGTTGTCCACGATGCACGGCTGCCCACCCGACGAGATCGAGCGCATCTCGCGCTACCTGATCGATGAGCGCGGCCTGCACACGTCGGTGAAGTGCAATCCGACGCTGCTCGGCGCGGAGCGGGTGCGCGGCATCGTCAACGGGGAGCTGGGCTGGACGGACGTGCCCATCCCGGACGAGGCCTTCGGCCACGACCTGCGCTACGCGGACGCGGTGCCCATGTTCGGGCGCCTGAGGGCGGCCGCCGACGAGCGCGGCCTCGTCTTCGGGCTGAAGCTCTCCAACACCCTCGAGGTGAAGAACTGGCGCAGCGTCTTCGAAGACGACGCCACGATGTACCTCTCCGGGCGAGCGCTCCACGCCGTGACCGTCAACCTGGCGGCCACACTGTCCGACGAGTTCGAGGGCGAGCTGCCCCTCTCCTTCGCGGGTGGCGCCGACGCCTTCAACATGGCTCACCTCCTGGCCGGCGGCCTGCGTACGGTGACGGTCTGCTCGGACCTGCTCAAGACCGGCGGCTACCTGCGCCTGCTGCAGTACCCCGAGCGGGTGGAGGCGGCATTCGAGGCCGTCGGAGCGCGTGACATCGACGACTTCATCGTGCG
>JBFYUV010000040.1:0-5123 GCA_041299865.1 Chloroflexota bacterium | reverse complement strand
GTCGAAGGCCGGCTGCGCCTTCGTCGTCGGCTCCCACTGGTTCGCCCACACGACCTGCCAGCCAGACCTTTCCAGCCCGGTGCGGAAGCCGCCGACGCCGGCGAACAGCTCGACGACACGGGGAGCTGGGGTTGGGGTCAGCCGGGGCACGAGTACATCGTATTCGATCGGCCGTCGGGGATCAAGTCCGGGCTCGCGGGGCGGCGCGGTCGCTACAGGGGGATACCAAGGAACACCTTGGGCTCCAGCCGAGCGCGCTCCTCGACCGAGCCGTCGAGCACGTAAATGCGCGGGTCCCGAGCGAACCCATGGACTCGGTACAAGGAGTAGTTGGATGGATTCCGGCGCGAGACCTCGATTTCCCATCTTGTGATGTAGAAGGGCGTACGCGCTCCCAGGTTGGTCGTCTTGACCTCGATTAATCGGTCAGTGCCGTCCCTTCGGAAGCTTCGGATGTCGTAGCCAGCACCGTCGCCATCTTCCCTGGCCACCCAGCGGACATGCTCTGCGAGGTCGGTGCGACCCGACCGATGAAGCTCCTCGCGCTCAAGGTCCAGTACCCACTCCTCGCCGGCCGCTCCCAGCTGGTGGGCCTTGAAGTCGCGCATGGCCGACATAGGGCTCCCCGTGAGGTTCACGGACGTGCGGTCTCGCCGGGAAGCGCCGAGGGTGGGGACTGGAACCACGACGTCAGCAGTCGCAAGCCGCCCCGGAGATGGTGGCGTGACGGCAGACTGCTCGAAGGCAACCATCGTCTCACTTATGCGATGCCCAGTTCCGACCGAAGCCAGCACCGTATCCCTGAGGTCGCGCTGGTAGTGAGCAAGCGGCTTGTAGCCGTCGATCCAGTCGAAGCCCTCCTCGTCCAGCACGGCACTGATGTTCTGGAACTTGCGCTCGATCGACGGACGCGAGCGTTCTGGGATCAGGGGCTGCAAGTCACGGACCACGTCGCTCTTCACGTACGGCAAGCCCCGGAGCTCGCTGCGCAGCATGTCCAGGTAGGCAGCGACGGCTGCCTCGACTTCGACGCGGGTCCACGGTCTGCCGCGGCCACCGCCCAGTGCGTCCATTCAGCGCCCCATCCGACCGTGATCAGTCGTGACCCGAATCCGACGGATCCCGTGCGGGGGCATCGCTGGCCCGCTGGCGCACGGCCCGACTGCTGGGCGGCGCGCCGTAGATCCTTGAAGTCACGACGGCGACTTGTCTTGCGTACTTAACGTTCGCCTCCGCGTCCAACTGCAGCGCCATCTCGAGCCGCGCCTGGTCTGCCTTGGTCCAACGACGTTGCCGAGCGGTCATGTCTACCTCCTCGCCTCGACGATACCAGCCGGGGTCGGCTGCTGGAGGTCGCCGTCCGCCACCTCCACGAAACGGCAGAGCGCATTGGCCAGCTCCATCTGGCGTGGGGTCTTGGCGTCCACCAGGACGAGCGCGGGTGACGCCACGACCACGGTCAGGCAGCGGGCGCGCGAGGTGGCCACGTTGAGCCGGTTGAGCGAGTAGAGGAACTCCAGGCCGCGCGGGGCATCCTCCGGTCGAGAGGTGGCCATCGAGTAGATGGAGATGGGTGCCTCCTGGCCCTGGATCTTATCCACGGTGCCGACGGGCACGCGGGCGGCAGCCTCACCCACGGCCTCCAGCGCGGCCCGGATGCGGCGCCGGTGCAGGTTGAACGGCGAGACGATGAGGATGTCCGCCGGCGTGATCGGCCGGCTGTCGCCCTTGGAGTCCGTCCACGTCGCACCGGCCGACAGGAGCCGGCCCACGACCTTCGCCACGACCTCCGCCTCTGCGGGCGAGTCGTTGTCATCCCGGTCGGCTACGTGGTCCACGGCCAGGTACCTGACGCCCGTGCCATCGAGCGGCGGCACGCCGGCGAGTCCCTGCTTCTCGTTGCCGTCCTGCGGCTCAAGCTTGCCCTCATAGAAGGCCTCTGACGTGTAGGCGCAGATGTCCGGGTGCAGTCGCCAGGTGTGCTCCATGAAGAGACCCAGGTGGCCCGGCATCGTGGCGTGCCCATCCAGCAGGTGCGCCAGCGCGCTGCGCCCGGCACCCGGCGGATGGGTGCCCTGGGTGGGCTGGTCCAGCTGCTGCGGGTCACCCAGCAGAACGAGGGAATCCGCCGCGGCCGACACCGCGATCGCATTGGCGAGCGAGAACTGGCCGGCCTCGTCGATGACGAGGGTGTCCACGGCCCCGATCAGCTTGTCGCTCCCCCACAACCAGGCCGTGCCGCCGACGACGTCCACCTCACCCTGCTCGAGGGCATCGCGCACGTCCTCGTTCTTCGGCAGCGACGTGGCGCCAGCGCACGTCGGCTCGCTGTCCCGTCCTGGCTTCTGGCCGAGACGCGGCAGCCGTCCGCTGAACCGCGGGTCCCAGCGAGCCGCGGCCATGACCTCATCGAGCACCTTGCCGATGACCTTGTGGCTGTTGGCCGTGACCCCGACCTTGCGCCCCTGGGCGACGAGTTCCAGGATCATCCGGGCGCCCGACCACGTCTTGCCGCTACCGGGCGGGCCCTGGATGGCCAGGTACGAGCGATCAAGTCGCGTCACGAGGTCGTACGCGGCATCCACGGCCGATCGGTTCGCCGACCGGAGGTCTGCCCCGTCCGGGTGCCCCGACACGTGGGGCGCGCGCCGGGTCAGCAGGTCCCGTGCCGCTCGGAAGGCCCCGTCCTCCGCCAGCTGATCCGCCGCGATGGCCTGCCCGATGCGCAGCAGGCTGCCCTTCAACTCCTTCGTCTCGATGACGAGCTCCGGGACGAGCGCCGTGGGGTGCTGGAGCGCCCAGCCGCGCTTGAAGCGCAGGACGATCTCGCCGCGCTGGTCATCCACCTCGACGTCGTCGAAGGACTTGCCGGTCACCGGGTCCACGCCACCGTGGTCCCCGACCTCATGCTCCTGGGGCGGGAAGCGGTATCGATATGTCCTCTTCACCTCGTCCACGGGGCCGACGAGCTCCAACATCGCCAGCGGCTCCCGCTCCTCCCGGCGCTCCTCATCCGTCATCCGCAGCAGGTGGAAGTAGCGCCACCAGCCGGGCTTCTCCTCCCGCCGGTGCCACTCCAACAGCTGGGCCAGCAGCCATCGGCCACGCTGTGCCGGCTGCCACTGGGCCGCGTCCTGAGGCAGGCCCGCGACCAGCGACTCCTGCGTGGCGCGCACCTCCGCCAGCCGCTCCGCCAGCTCCTCCGACGGTTCACCATCCTTGACCACCGGCCGCGGGAGCGCCCCGCCGAGCTCCCGCTCCAGTTCCGCGCGCTGACCCTCCAGCCAGTCGCGCAGCTGCCAGGTGGAGACCACGTCATCCCGGTTGTAGCGCTCGATGCGCACGAGGGTCTCGTCATCCTGCCCGGCCTCCCCGCCGACTTCCAGCCAGGTCTCGAAGGCCACGATCGACGACCCGGCGTCCCGCAGGTCCACTTCCCGCTGGTAGCCGTAGAGCGGCTCCAGCTTCTTGATGGAGTAGGACTCCACGCCCACGCGCAGGCCCTGGCGCACGACGCTGAAGAGGTCCACGAGGATGCCCCCGCGCATGAGCCGATCGACCTCTTCCTCCCGGGTGCCGTAGCGGCCCATGAGCAGGCCCAGGTGTGCGGGCTCATACGAGGCGTAGTGGTAGACGTGCAGCGTTGGGTCCGCGTCCAGGCGCTCGATGATGCGGTCGATGGTCCGCTCGAAGGCGCGCTGCTCCGCCGCCGGGGTGACCCGGCCGTCCTCGTCCCGTGCCCAGAAGGCGTGGAAGGGCGGCCCTCCGTCCGGCCCGGTCCGGCCAGGCTCCAGGATGCCGAAGAGGTAGTCGACCCCGTCATCGAGGGCGAAGGGGTCTCCTTCCAGGTCCAGGAAGAGGTCGTTGGGACTGGGCGTGGGCAGCGCCAGCAGGCCCTTGGTCGTGTCCGGCGAGCCGTCCTCCAGGGTGATGAGCGGCAGGCGCTCGTGGACGACGTGGCCGACCGCGTCCGACTCCACCTGGAGCCGCGCCTGCTCCCGGACGCGCGCGAGGGCCTCCGGGCTGGTGCGATCGAGTCGAGGGTTGAGCGGCAGCGGCAACACGGCCAGGCTGCGGCGGGTGGGCACCGCACGTTCTTGCAGCTCCGCGCGGGTCCGGCCGGCCATGCCCGCCACGAGCGAGAGGTCATCATCCGCACGTCGCCGACCCGTGCACACGGGCCACCAGCGGCAGACGTCGCAATGCTCCGCGGGATCCGGATAGGAGGGCGCCGGCGGCGGGTACTGGATGGGGAGGGGCGCGCTCACGGTCTCCATGAAGCGCCGCTTCACGGTGCGGTAGTAGGCCGCGTACCTGGCGACCCGGAAGCTGGCCCGCTCCCGCGCGCTACCGCCGAGCACGACGTGCATCCACTCCGGGTCCGCACCCTGGATGCGCGACATGTGCTCGCTGTAGGAGCAGAGCTGCAGGACGGCCGAGGCCTTGACGCTGCGCGCGAGCTTGGTGTCCGCTACCTCATACGACCAGGGCAGCGTGGGCGTGGGCCGCTCCACGCGCAGGAGGAAGTCCGCGAAGCCGAGCCACGTGCCGTCGAAGAAGCAGGCCTGGAAGATGATGTCATCGCCCCGCTTGATGGCCTCCACGGTCTGCTCCGCGCGCATCCGCAGCCTGGCGCCCTTGTCCGTGGTCCACGGCTCGTCATGCGGCTCGTCCAGGTCCGTGACCTGCCGGCCTCCGGCTGCGAGGTCCGACTTGTAGCGCTGCTCATGCTCGTAGCCGCGCTTGCGGATGCGGTCCAGCTGCGGATCCGGCCGATCCGGCCGACGCGTCAGCCCGGCCAGGGCGCAGCGCTCAAGGTCCGTGAGGTGTCCGCAGGCCAGGAAGCCGACGAGGTCCGTGGCCGAATAGACGGGCTGGCCGTCGACGATCTGCATCGCCTGCGATGCTACGCGGCCGGCGTGCCAGCTCGCGCGGCACGCTGTGCAGTCCTACAGGGTGATGGGCGTCGGAGTCGGCGTGGGCGTGGGGGTCGGCGTGGGGGTCGGCGTGGGCGTGGGCGTGGGCGTCGGCGTGGGGGTCGGCGTGGGCGTGGGCGTCGGGGTCGGGGTCGGAGGGCATGAGGGCTTCGGCGTCGGCTTGGGGGTCGGCGATGGCAGATCGGA
>JBFYUV010000039.1:0-17685 GCA_041299865.1 Chloroflexota bacterium | reverse complement strand
CTCGAAGTCGCCGTTCGGCCAGATCGTGCCGAGGGCACCCATGGCCGCCCCGCGGCCCACGGGCTCGAGGGCGTTGATGTGGTCGAGCGCGGCGATCTTGGGGGCTCCTGTCACGGAGCCGCCGGGGAACATGGCGCGCATGGCTGCCGTCCACGAGACCTCCTCGCGGATGCGACCCTCCACGCGTGAGACGAGATGCTCCACGCCGGCCATGGATCGCACGGCCATCAGGACGGGCCAGCGCACGGAGCCGGGTTGGCAGATGGCGCCCAGGTCGTTGCGTTCAAGGTCCACGATCATGACGTGCTCGGCCGCGTCCTTGGCCGACGCGCGCAGCTCGGCAGCTCCGCCGCGCGGGCGCGTGCCCTTGATGGGCATCGTCCAGACCAGATCGCCGCGGCGGGCCAGGAAGAGCTCCGGAGAGGCGGAGACGATCGACCAGTCGGACCCCTGGAAGGGCCGGCCATGCAGGGGGCGGAGGGGCGCCAGTGCCCTCGACAGGCCGGTCGCCGCCTCGACCTGGTCACCCTCCAGCGGTGCCGAGAGGTGCTGCACCAGGTTGACCTGGTAGACCTCACCAGCAGCGATGGCCTCGCGTGCCGCCTGCACAGCCGCCGCGTAGCCGGCGGCATCCCACGTCGTCTCCCACGTCCCCAGCCGCCAGGTCCCGGCTGTCCGCGGCATCTCGCGATCGGTCTCCGCCCCACGGATGCGACAGGCTGCCAGCGGCAGGGCCGCAGGCTCCGGACGGGCACGACGGTCGGTGCGGCGCAGGCCCTCCGAGAGTCCGTAGCCCAGGTAGACGTCTGCCTGACGGCCGCCGGCCGCCAGGCCGTCAGCGGCGAAGAAGCCGGCCGCCTCGAGGTGTGCCTCGATGCGCTCGAGGGCCCCGGCAGCCTCGTGAAGCTCCAGGAGATCGCCGGCCTGCACGCTGCTCACCACGGATCGGGATTGGGCTCGCCGCGCGGCGGGTGGAAGCGCACGATGACCCGCCATGGCCGGGAGGCCGGCTCGTCGGTGAGCAGGTCGAAGGCGCCCGGGAAGCGCTGCTGGAGCGCCACACGGAGGTCCGGCAGCGTCCGCTCCAGGAGTGCGATGTCCGCCACCCCCCTGGCGAAGTCCTCCAGTTGCGCGGCCGGACGGAAGCGTGCCCGAACGAGGATGGCCTCGAAGCCATCGGCCTGCCAGGCGATGCGGATGGAGCCGTCGTGCTCGAGCATGGTCCTTCATGGTAAGTGGCACCGCGACCCACCGGAGCCGCCGGCCCGTGAGGCAGCGCGGACGTGCCCGGGCGGGACGGTGACTCGCGCCGAGGCGGCGCGGACCTCTATGCTGCGCGCATGTTCGATGAACGCCCCGATATCCAGTCGCGCCTCGAAGTGGAGCTCGTGGCCTGGATGACCACCGTCGACCCCGCCGGCCAGCCGCAGACCTCACCCGTCTGGTTCCTGGTGCAGGGCGAGTCGATCGTGGTCTACTCGCTGGCGCAGACGCCGCGGACGCGCAACATCGCGGCCAACCCCCGGGTCTCGCTGAACCTCAACAGCACGCGTGAGGGTGGCGAGGTCGTCGTCATCGAGGGCCTCGCCGAGGTCATCGAGGGTGGCCCGCCGGCCGCCGAGGATCTCGACTACGTGGCCAAGTACGAGGCGGCCATGGAGGACATGGACATGACTCCGAGGTCCTTCGCAGCCGACTACCCGGTGCGCATCCATGTCCAGCCGACCCGCCTGCGGGCCTGGTGATCGGGGGCGCCGCCCCGGTTCCCCAGCCGTGGTCGAGGAGCGGCTGCCGGCACCTGATGACCGCCTGACGGTCCTCTACGACGGACGCTGCCGCGTCTGTACGCGGATCGCTGGACGGCTGGCCGGGCTCGATGATGGCCGGCGACTGCGCCTCGTTCCCCTGCAGCGGGCCGCTGCCGACCGACCCGAGGTGCAGCGTCTCCGGGAGCAGCGCGACCTGCGCCGCGCCCTCCACGTCGTGGACACGGAGGGCCGCTGGGCCTCCGGTGGCGAGGCAGTGCTGTGGACGATGGATCGCCTGCCCGTGCTGCGCACCCTGGCTCGCCTGGCTCGCTTGCCGCTCGTGTCCAGGTTGGTCGAGCCGGGCTATCGCCTGGTGGCCGACCATCGGGCGCGCTTCGCCTGGCTGGCCGGTTCCTTCAGTCCGGCGCAGAGCATCGGGACCGCGGCCCGCAAGCCTCCGGCGGCGCGTGCCCGGCGCTGATCTCGGGCTCGCACGTGGGATCCCGGCACCGCCTAGTGGATGGGGCCGCCGTCCGAGCCGCGGTCGCGCAGGAAACGCTCGATCTCGCCGATGAGCTCGTCACCTGACGGCAAGCGCGCCTCGTCGACCATGCTTTCGAGGCGTGCGATGTAGGAGCGTGTCGAATCGTCCGCTGCGGCCGCAGCGTCCAGGCGTGCGTCGATGCCCCGGGCTTCCAGCTCCAGCATGGCCGTGGTGAGGGTCTCGCCGAGGTGATGCTCCACGGCCCGGACGAGTGCCACGGCCGCGGCCGGGTACTCGCCGCTGACGTAGTGGGGCACCTGGGCGAAGTAGCCGAAGGCGGGGATGCCGGCCTCCGCGATGGCCATGTCGACGACTGAGACGGCCGCCGCCGGGACCTTCATGGAGCCCGCCGGACCCGGCTCGATGCCACCCTTGAGGAGCCCCTCGCGGGACTCGATGCCGAGCACGGGGACGGGCCGCGTGTGGGGCACGGCAGCGGGGATGGCACCCAGCGTGAGCCACTCGGCGACGCCCAGGTCCTCGGCCAGCAGGACCATCTCCGCGGCCAGCTCGCGCCAGCGGTAGTCGGGTTCCGGGCCGCTCAGGATGAGGATGTCTCGCCGGGCGAAACGGCGGTGCAGCACGGCCAGCTTGGGCCAGTCGAGCTCCACGGGCCGGCCATCCACGATGCGCAACGTGGGTCGCCGGGAGCGGTAGTCGTACAGGCCATCGGTCTCGATGCCGGCGATGACCGTGGCGCCCTCGCTCAGCAGGGTCGCCGCGCTGGTCGCCGCCGAGCCGGCATCGACCCAGGCATCGAGGGCCATGATCATCAGCGGATCGTCGAGCTCAGGGTGATCGAGGAGGTGATAGAGGCTCACCGCTACAGGATATGGGCAAGCCCGGGACAGCGCTGCCGTAGACTCGCCCACGTGCGGCTGGACCAGGCGCTCGTGGCTGACGCTCGGACCGCTCTCAGGTCGAGGCCCGTCCTTGCGTTCCTCGCCCTCGAGGCGGTGGCTGGCGCGCTGTTCGTCCTGCGGCGCGGCAGCGAGATGCTCTCGACGGTGCTGCTCATCTGGCTGGGCATGCTCACGCTCGCCTTCTTCGCCTGGTGGGCGGGACGCCACCGGCTGGCTCACCCGCAGGCCGACCCCATGCCCGGTGCGGCGGCACGCTCGCTCTTCGCGGCCATGGTCGCAGCGGGCATGTTGGTGTGGGGCGCCGGGGTGAGCGCGGCCGCCGGCCTCGTACTGGTCGCGGCCGGCCTGGGTGGCTGGCTCTGGTCAGCCGTGCGCGCCGGTGGCTGGGCGCATGCCGCGACACGCCTGGCGCGTGACCCCCGCCCCTTCGTCCCCCTGCTCCTCCTCCTCGCCGTGCCGCGGCTGGCTGCCGAGGGTCCGGCATTCCTCCTGGCGGCGGCCGCGGCGCTGCCTAGCGGCATCGGCCAGCAGCTCCTCTACCTCATCGGCCTGTTCGCCCCGCTGGAAGCTCTGCGTGGCCGGTCGGACGCGGCGGCCGTCGTGGCCGCTCTGGTCTTCGGGCTCATCCACGTGCCGCTGGTGCTCGATGCCAATCACGGTGACGTGGCGGCGGCCATTGCCAACGCGGTGCTGTTCCAGGCCAGCGTTGGCCTGGTCGCCTGCCTGGCCTTCCAGCGCCATCGTGCGGCCGTGCCCATCGGCATCGCACACGCTCTGGCCATCGCGTGAGGTCTCTGGCTGCGAAGCCGAGTCGAGCCTTCGCCCGGAAGCGCTAGCGGGGCTTCGTGCGCTTGCTGATGCGTGCCAGGGCCTCGTCCCAGCCGGCATCGAAGGGCCGACCGGGCTCATCGAGGTCGATGACGACCGGGGCGTGGTCGGAGGGTGTGGGCGGGCCCTTGCGCGCCTCACGGTCGATCTCCGCCCAGACCACGCGCTGAGCGATGGACCGGGTCCCGTAGAGCAGGTCGATGCGCATGCCCTCGTTGCGATGGAACATGCCGGCCCGATAGTCGTACCAGCTGAAGCGATCGGTGGCAGGCTGCCTCAGGCGGTAGAGGTCCACGAGCCCCCAGTCGCAGAGGCGCGCGAGGGCCGCCCGTTCTGGCTCGGATACGTGCGTGCTGCCATGCGCCCGCGCTGCATCCCAGACGTCATCGTCGCTGGGGGTGACGTTGAGATCGCCGCCCAGCAGGACGGCCTGGCCGGGATGCGCAGTCTCATCCAGCCAGCGTGAGAGTCGCTCGAACCAGCGCAGCTTGCCCTCGTACCAGGTCGAACCGAGCATGCGGCCGTTGGGTGCGTAGAGGCTGACCACGCGGATGCCCCCAGCCAGGGCGCTGACCATGCGGGCTTCGGCGAAGGGGTCGAAGGCATCTTCGGTCTGCTCGTCGCGCGCTCCGCCAGCCTGGTCGAGGGCGCCGTCGCCGAAGTTGCGGACGACCGGCTCCTCGATGCCCACCCGGCTGGCGATGGCCACTCCGTTCCAGCGGCCTTGCCCGTGATGGAGGAGCTCGTAGCCAGCCATGCGGAAGGCCATCTCCGGCACATCGCCATCGGCGAGCTTCGTCTCCTGCATGAGCAGGATGTCCGGGGCGGCCCGATCAAGCCACTGCCCGACGGCGTCCAGTCGAGCGTTCAGGGAGTTGACGTTCCAGGTCGCGATGCGCATGGTCGCCAGCGTAGCCCGTCAGCCCTCCGCCAGCGCGCCCCTGTGTGCACCGGCCCGATCGCCCGCCGGAGCCGGGAGCCCGGGACGATCGCGAAGCTCCAGGCATCGCCAGGAAGGGGGGAGGTCAGCTACAGCCGCTCGTGGCGCCGCAGTTGAGGCACTTGTAGCAGCTGCCGCTGCGCACCATGATGCTGCCGCAGTCCATGCAGGATGGGGAGTCCGCGCTCACCGAGAAGGCCACGCGCTGGCCGGCTCCGAGTGAGGTGATGACGGACCCGTTGCCGTTGCGGCTCGTGCCCCCATCAGCGGCCGGGGCCGCGGACGACTGTGAGGCCGTGGGCCCCGATGTGACAGCCGGCCGGTTCCCGCCCTCTCCCCCGGAGGAGGTCGAAGGAGCGGGCGGGAACTCGGCCGCGGTGCGTTCCTCGAAGGGAGCGGCGAAGCCCGCCGTGTCCGGCAGTTCAGGGGCGTCCTCCGGCGGTTCCGCCACGATGGCGCCACCAAGGATGCCCAGGGCGTCACGATCATCCTTGGAGAGGAAACGGCTGCCCATCCAGCGGAAGATGTAGTCGACCGTCGACTTGGCGATGGGGACCTCGGGGTTGCCCGTGAACCCCGATGGCTCGAAGCGGACATGCGTGAACTTGCTCACCAGGTCGCGCAGCGGCACGCCGTACTGCAGCGCGATGGAGGTCATCGTGGCCAGCGTGTCCATGAGACCGCTGACGGTGGAGCCCTCCTTGGCCATCTTGAGGAAGATCTCACCGGGCGTCCCGTCCGGGTAGAGACCCACGGTCACGTAGCCCTCGTGGCCGGCCACCTGGAACTTGTGAGTCACGGCACGGCGTTCATCCGGCAGGCGGCGCCGGTATGGCTTGGGCTCCCCAGTGAGCTCAAACCCCGGCGCGTCGCCTGCCGTGGGGGTGATCGTGTCAGTGACCGCGGTCTTCTTCCTGCCGGTCGAGAGCGGCTGACTGCGCTTGGAGCCATCGCGATAGATGGCGATGGCCTTGAGGCCCAGCTTCCAGCCCTGCAGGTAGACGTCCTCGATGTCTTCGGCGGTGGCGCTCTCGGGCATGTTCACGGTCTTGCTGATAGCGCCCGAGAGGAAGGGCTGCGTGGCGCTCATCATGCGCAGGTGCCCCAAGTGGTGGATGGAGCGCTCTCCGTTGACGGGCTTGAAGGCGCAGTCGAAGACCGACAGGTGCTCCGGCCGGAGGGCGGGAGCACCCTCGATCGTCTCGCGCTCGTCGATGTAGGCCACGATGGCCTCGACCTCGTCCGCCGAGTAGCCCAGGCGGCGCAGCGCCACCGGCACGGTACCGTTGACGATCTTCAGGAAGCCCTCGCCGACCAGCTTCTTGTACTTGATGAGGGCGATGTCCGGCTCGACGCCGGTGGTGTCGCAATCCATCATGAAGGCGATGGTGCCCGTGGGGGCCAGCACGGTCACCTGGGCGTTGCGGTAGCCGTGCTGCTCGCCCAGCTGCAGGGCCTCATCCCAGACCAGCTGCGCGGCCTCCGCGAGTGGCTGCGAGGCGAGGCGCGCGTCGATCCCGTAGGCAGCCTCCCGGTGCTTCCGGATGACGCGCAGGAAGGGCCCCTCGTTGATGGCGTAGTCGTTGAAGGGGCCGCCGTGGTCCCGGGCGAGGACGGCCGACTGGCGGTAGGCCTCGCCGGTCATGATGGCCGTGATGGCGCCGGCGAAGGCGCGGCCCTCGGCCGAATCGTAGGCCAGTCCGCGGCTCATGAGCAGGGCGCCGAGGTTGGCGTAGCCCAGGCCGAGTGGCCGGAAGCGGTGCGAGTTCTCCTCGATCTGCGCCGTCGGGTAGGAGGCGTTGTCGACCAGGATCTCCTGGGCCGTGATGGTCAGGCGAGCGGCGAAGCGGAAGGCTTCGACATCGAACTCGCCGTCGGCATCAGCGAACTTCATGAGGTTCAGCGAGGCCAGGTTGCAGGAGGTGTCGTTGAGGAACGAGAACTCCGAGCAGGGGTTGGTGGCGTATTGCCGGTCGCTGTTGGCCACCGGGTTCCAGTCGTTGATGGTGGTGTCGTACTGGATGCCCGGGTCGCCGCAGATCCAGGCCGCCTCGGCCATGCGTCGGAAGATCAGGCGTGCCGGGTACGTGTCAGCTGGGCGGCCACTGGTGACCTCGTGGGTGGTCCACGTGGCGTCCGTCTCCACCGCTCGCATGTAGGCGTCCGAGACGCGCACGCTGTGATTGGCGTTCTGGAAGAAGACCGAGCCGTAGGCCTCACCGGTGAAGGAGGGGTCGTAGCCGGCCTCGATGAGAGCCCAGGCCTTGCGCTCCTCGCTGGCCTTGGAGTCCACGAAGTCGAGGATGTCCGGGTGGCCTGCGTCGAGGATGACCATCTTGGCGGCGCGCCGGGTCTTGCCGCCGGACTTGACGACGCCGGCGAAGGCGTCGAAGCCCTTCATGAAGCTCACCGGGCCGCTGGCGATGCCACCGCCGGACATCTTCTCGCGGGAGCCGCGGATGGGCGACAGGTTGACGCCCGCGCCGGAGCCGTACTTGAAGAGCATGGCCTCGGTCTTGGCGAGGTCCATGATCGAGGACATCGAGTCCTGCACCGAGTTGATGAAGCAGGCCGAGCACTGCGGCCGGGGTTCCACGCCGACGTTGAACCAGACGGGGCTGTTGAAAGCCATCTTCTGGTGCAGCAGCAGGTGCGTCAGCTCGGCCTTGAAGGCTGCCAGGTCCTCGTCGCTTGCGAAGGTGCGCTGCGTGGCTGCCCAGCCAGCGATGGTGTGGACGACGCGGTCGATGAGCTGCTTGACGCTGTGCTCACGCTCTGGTGAGCCGATGTGCCCGCGGAAGTACTTGCTGACGACGACGTTGGTGGCCAGCTGGCTCCAGAAGGTGGGCACCTCGACGTCGTTCTGCTCGAAGACGGCCTTGCCGGACTCATTGGCGATGCTGGCATGGCGGATCTCCCAGGTCACCTCGTCATAGGGGTGCACGCCGGGGGTGGTCCAGCGACGCTCGAAGGTGATGCCCTGCGAGGTGGCGCCGGTGAAGCGGTACTGCTCGTCCATGGCCAGCTTGGCGGCGCGCCGGCCGCGGCCCTCGGACGACCCGGAGTGTGCCACCGCGTCGTGCCCCGTCGTGGTCCTCCGGACCCGGGCGACCGCTTCGCTCATGACCTCGCTCCTCTCCTCGCTCGCCGCCTCGGCGACGACCCCGATACGCTGCACGCTGCTTCCCTGTCGATCCGGACTCCGTGCGCAGCGACGGCGCAGGCCAACGCTCGGAGGCCGCGACCCAGGGCTGGGTGCCGGCTGATGCAGGCCTCCGACATCGTGCTGGAGGGTGCTCACCGCGGGCGGAGAGCGTCCCCGAAGGGTAGACCGACCAGGGTTGGATGTCAAGGCGTACACCACAACATGTAGGGGTCCGATGGGCCACCGCACCACAACATATGGTGTCCATGCCTCTCGCACGGCGGACATCGTGGAGGGCCGGTGGAGGCGCCTCGTGGACAGTCGGCGGAGGGCGGCGCTAGGTCTCGGTCGGAGGAGGGGCGGATGTGCCGCGCACGGCCAGCGCGACGGGCAACTCCACCTGGCGCGGGATCGCCCTCGCGTTGCGGAGCTGGTCGAGCAGCAGGTCGACGGCCGTGGCGGCGATGGCCGTCGTGGACTGCAGGACCGTGGTGAGCGGCGGCGTCACATCGGCGCTGAAGGCGATGCCGTCGAAGCCCACGACCGACAGGTCGGCAGGGATGTCCAATCCGGCCGCGTGCGCAGCGCTGAGCGCCCCGAGGGCCATCAGGTCGTTCTCAGCGAAGACCGCACTGGGGCGGGGCGCCAGTGCCAGCAGGGCCTCCATGGCTGTGCGGCCGCCGGCCGCCCGGAAGTTACCCCGCTCGACGTGGGAGGCGTCGATCGCCAGGCCCGCGTCGCGGAGCGCGGTCCGGAAGCCATCCAGCCGCTTTGCCGACGTGCCCAGGCTGCCCGGCCCGGCGATGACGCCGACGACGCGGTGGCCCAGCTCGATGAGATGCCGGCCGGCCAGGTAGCCGCCATCGTAGTTGGCGACCATGACCTGGGAGACCGGCAGATCGTCGAGCTCGCGGTCCACCACGATGGTCGGCGGCCCGATGTCCACGAGATGACGGAGCTGTTCCGAGGGTTGGCTCGCGGCGATGAGCAGCAGGCCGTCCACCTTCTTCGAGAGCAGCACATCCAGGTAGCGCGACTCCTTGCGCTCGTCGCCGTCCGAGTTGCAGATGATGGCGCTGTAGCCCGCCTCGAAGAGGGCATCTTCCAGCCACCGCCCGAGGTCGCCGAAGAAGGGGTTGGCGATGTCCGGCAGGATGACGCCGACGGTATGGGTGCGCCCTCGACGCATGCTGCGGGCCAGCGCGTTGGGCCGGTAGCCCAGCTCGCCGATGGCGGCCTCCACGCGGGCCGCCGTGATGGCGTCCACCTTGCGAGTGCGGTTGATGACGTGCGAGACGGTGGTCGTCGAGACACCGGCACGACGGGCCACATCCCGGATGGTCGTCACGGCCGCAGCCTGGCGGCCGCTGCTGCCCACGTTGACATGCTCACGGCAGGCAGGATACCCTCAGGCAAACGGTTGAGCAATCGGTTCCGGGTCGAGCCCGGTGCCTCGAGGATGTGCCATGGTCGTGGACATGACTGCAGCGGGTGGGATGGTGATCGTCGCCGGATCCATCAACGTCGACCTCATCGTAGGAGTGGCTCGCCTGCCCACAGCAGGGGAGACCGTGCTCGGCGATCGGTTCATCCAGCAGAACGGGGGCAAGAGCGCCAACCAGGCCGTGGCCGCCAGCAGGGTGGGGGCGACCGTCGTCATGCTCGGCGCGGTCGGCGGGGACGACCTTGGGCGCAGCGCCCTGGAGGGGTTGGCCTCTGAAGGGGTGGATGTCTCTTCCTGCCGGCGACTCGCGGGCGAGCACACCGGGCTGGCGCTGATCGTCGTCGACGCCGTCGGCGAGAACCAGATCGCCGTGGCGCAGGGAGCCAACATGCGCCTCGATGCCGCCATGATCCGGGGACAGACGGCAGAGCTCCGTCCGCCCCCCGGAGCCGTCTGTCTCCTTGGCTTCGAGGTCCCGGATGACGCCGTCCTCGCCGCCGCGCGCTGGGCTGTCGGGCAGGGGCTGCGACTCATCGTCAATCCGGCCCCCGCTCGGCCCTTGCTTGACGAGCTGCTCACGCTGGCACCCATCCTCACCCCCAACGAGAGCGAGGCCGAGCTGCTCACCGGGTCGGCCGATCCGGAGGCTGCGGCGGGCATCCTCTCCGCGTGGACCGGGGCGCCCGTGATCGTCTCGCTGGGTGCCGAGGGCGCCGTGCTCAGCACCGGCGGACAGGCCACGCGTCTGCCAGCCACGAAGGTGAGGCCGGTCGATACGACGGGCGCTGGCGATGCGCTCAACGGCATCCTTGCCGCCGAGCTGGCGCGTGGGGCGCCCCTGGAGGCGGCGCTCCGCTGGGCCATGGTGGGTGCGGCGCTCAAGACCACCAGGGCCGGCGCTCAGACCGGGCTGCCCTCGCGTGCGGCCATCGCCGCACACCTGGCGGGCTGCTGAGTCGCGCGATGCAGGGGCGGCCATGAGCGAGGCACAGTCCGGGGATCCGGCCGACATCCTCGTGAAGCTCTACGCGCTGCCGCCCCTCGACCTCTCGGGCATGGAGGCCGCCGGCGTGACGCTCCGCCGGCCCATCGCGCCGGAACGGCACGTGGTCGTCGCCTGGGTCGCCCGTGAGTTCGAGCCGGGCTGGGCCTCCGAGGTCGAGGTGGCCTTCACCAACCACCCGCCATCCTGCCTCGTGGCCGTGGAGGGCCAGGACATCCTCGGCTTCGCTTGCTACGACGCCACGGCGCGCGGCCTCTTCGGTCCCACGGGCGTGACGAAGGTGGTTCGCGGGCGCGGCATCGGCGCGGCCCTGCTCATGGCCAGCCTGCATGCCATGCGCGAGCAGGGCTATGCCTATGCCGTCATCGGTGCTGCAGGGCCCATCGACTTCTACCGGCGCCTGGTGGACGGCCTGGTCATCCCCGATTCGTGGCCGGGGCTCTACCGCGGCTTGCTGCGCACGCCTGCCGGCAAGTGACCTCGTCCACGGTCGTCGGCGCGTCCCCGGTTGACGGCGCCGGTGTGGCTCTGTAGACTCCCTGCGGAAACGGTTGCGCAATCGGTTGCGAGCCGTCCGGGGGGAAGCGTCAGCACCCCCGAGCCATCATAGGGGCCCCACGGGGCCGCAAGGAGGATCGGGCAAGATGGTTGGACGCAGAGGAGTGAATCGCTGGTGGGCGGTCGGCATGAGCACCCTGATGGCGCTCTCGCTGGCGGCCTTCACGGGCGGTGCGGCGATGGCCCAGGACGACTGCGCGCCGGTCGAGCCGGCCGGGCCGCTTCCGGACCTCACGGCACAGCTCGGCCACAAGCCCAAGGTGGGCCTGGTCATGAAGTCCCTGGCCAATGAGTTCTTCCAGCAGATGCAGGCCGGCGCTGAGGCCTACGCCGCCGAGAACGCCGACATCTTCGACTTCGAGGCCGTGGGCATGAAGGACGAGCGCGACTTCGCCTCGCAGGTCTCGGCCGTCGAGAACTACATCACCCAGCAGTTCGACGTCATCGTCATCGCGCCGGCTGACTCTCAGGCGATGGTCGAGCCCATCGCGCGGGCGCTCGAGGCCGGAATCAAGGTCGTCAATATCGACGTCGCCCTGGACCAGCAGGCCATGGCGGACGCCGGCCTCGACCTGGCCTTCTTCGGACCTGACAACCGCGCCGGCGCCAAGCTCGCCGGTGACTCCCTCGGGCAGGCACTCGGCGAGGGCGGCAAGGTCGTCATCCTCGAGGGCAATCCCGAGGCCGACAACGCCGTCCAGCGCAAGCTCGGCTTCGATGATTCCGTCGCCGAGTACAAGCTGGATCTCCTCGACTCCCGCACGGCCCACTGGGAGACCGCCGAGGCCGAGGAGCTGACCTCGAACTTCCTCACCCAGTACCCTGACCTGCAGGGCATCATGGCCGCCAATGACTCCATGGCCCTGGGTGCCATCGCGGCCCTCGACGCCGCTGGTAAGACCGGCCAGATCCAGGTCGTCGGCTTCGATAACATCCCCGGCGTGCGCCAGTACATCGCGGACGGCGCGATGCTCTCGACCGTTGAGCAGTTCGGGGCCGACATGGCCAAGTTCGGCATCGACTTCGGCCTGCGCGAGCTGGCCGGCGAGACCTTCTGCGGCTGGGTGCAGACGCCTCTCGATCTCGTCACCGCGGAGAACGTGGTCGTCGAGTAGTCCAGAGCTGACATCTGGGATCAGCCGTCGGGTCTCCACCCGGCGGCTGATCCATACTCAGAGGTCCGAGGAGGATCGATGGAGCGGAACGGAGGCGCCCTCGGGACTGCCCGCGATGGCAGCGCCGGGCATACCCTCGAGAGCGCGCCGGCACTCGTGGAGATCCGTGATCTCACCAAGGAGTTCCCCGGGGTCCGGGCCCTCGACGCCGTGAGCATGACCATCCTGGCTGGCGAGGTCCACGCGCTCGTCGGGGAGAACGGGGCCGGCAAGTCCACGCTCGTGAAGATCCTCTCCGGCGTGGAGCAGCCCGATGGCGGGCAGATGCTCCTGAACGGGCAGCCCTATCTCGCCCGAACGCCCGAGGAAGCCCTGGCGGCGGGCATCCGGGTCGTCTACCAGGAGCTCAACCTGCTGACGTACCTGACCATCGAGGAGAACCTCTCCTTCGAGCACCTGCCCTCGCGTAGGGGCCTCGTGGACCGCCGCGAGTTGCGGCGCAGGGCAGTCGAGCTGCTCGAGGAGGTTGGTCTGGACGTGCCGCCAGACACACCCGTGGAGGAGCTGGGCATCGCCCAGATGCAGATGGTCGAGATCGCCAAGGCGCTCCTCACCGACGCCAGGCTCCTGATCCTCGATGAGCCGACGGCGACCCTGACCCCGCGCGAGGTGGACCGCCTCTTCGGGATCATCCGCCAGCTGGCGGCCCAGGGCATCGGCGTCCTCTTCATCTCCCACCACCTTGACGAGATGAAGGAGATCGGCGACCGCGTGACGGTCCTGCGCAACGGCCAGTGGGCGGCCACGCGCGACGTGGCCGACGTCAGCGTCGCAGAGGTCATCGAGCTCATGGTCGGCCGAGCCATGGCGGAGGGCTTCCCCTTCCGCCCGCAGGTCCGGCTGGGCGAGGAGCTGCTGGCCGTGGACGGGCTCACCTATCGCGGCAACGTCGAGCCCGTCTCGCTGCGGGTCCACGCGGGCGAGATCCTGGGCATCGCGGGCCTCGTCGGCTCCGGGCGGACCGAGGCGATGCGTGCCATCTTCGGCGCCGACCGCGCGACCGGGGGGTCGCTCAAGGTCCGCGGTGAGCCGGTCCACATCCGCGAGCCCCGGGACGCCGTGCGGGCTGGGATCTGCCTGCTGACCGAGGACCGCAAATCACAGGGACTCATCCTGGACATGACCTGCGCCCAGAACACGACGATCACCCGACTCGATGCGGTCGTGCACCGAGGCCTGCTCCAGATCGGCAAGGAGGCCGCGGAGACAGAAGTGCTCATCGACGCCCTGTCGATCAAGGCCCAGTCGCCGAGCCAGGTCGTGCGCTTCCTCTCGGGCGGCAACCAGCAGAAGGTCGTCGTGGCCAAGTGGCTCTTCGCCGAGTCGCAGATCCTCATCTTCGATGAGCCCACGCGCGGCATCGACGTGGGCGCCAAGTTCGAGATCTACAACCTCATCTGGGACCTGGCCGATCGCGGCAAGGGCATCATCGTCGTCTCCTCCGACCTGCCCGAGCTTTTGGGCATCTGCCACCGCATCGCGGTCTTCTCCAAGGGCGCGGTCGTCGGCGAGCTGCCCCGCGAGGACTTCAGCGAGAAGGCCGTCCTGGAGCTGGCCTACCGCAACTACCTGGCCTCAGCGTCGAGCGTCGATCGGGCCACCATGGATGCCACGGGGATGCCGTCATGAGCACACCTTCGAGTCCCGTCCAGCAGCCCACCCGCGTCGGGGAGATGCCCCTCGCCAGCCGGGCCGTCGTCTTCGGGCTCCGCGAGGCGGGCGTCGGGGTAGCGCTCCTCGTGCTCATCATCGCCTTCAGCGTCTGGGCGCCCTACTTCGCCTCCGCGGACAACTTCTCGGTCATCCTCGGTCAGATCTCGATCAACACGATCCTCGCGGTGGGCATGACCTTCGTCATCCTCATCGGCGGCATCGACCTCTCGGTGGGATCGATCCTGGCCCTGACCACGGTCGTCGGGGCAGGGATCCTGGCGCCCACCGTGATGACCGGCTTCGGTGGCTGGGGGCTCGATCCGATGGTCTCCATCCCGCTGACCATCGTGGCCTGCCTGGCCGTCGGTGCACTGTGCGGCCTCTTCAACGGCTTCGTCACGGAGCACTGGCGCGTGCCTTCCTTCATCGTGACCTTGGGCATGATGAGCATGGCCCGTGGCGCCTCCCAGGTCCTCTCCAACAACTCGACGATCACCGGCTTGCCGAAGGTCTTCAAGGACGCCGGCAACGTGCGCTTCTTCGACCTCGTGCCGGCCTACTTCGTGGTCGCCATCGCCGTCGTGCTGGTGGCCTGGTTCCTGCTGCGCTACACGGTCTTCGGGCGCTTCATCTATGCCATCGGCAACAACGAGGAGGCGGTACGCCTGTCCGGGCACAACCCCAAGCCGGTGAAGATCACGGCCTTCGTCATCTGCGGCCTGCTGGCCGGCCTGGCCGGGTTCGTCTTCCTGCTGCGCCTCAAGGCCGGCAGCCCCATCGCGGGTGTGGCCTACGAGCTCGACGCCATCGCTGCCGTGATCATCGGTGGCACGAGCTTCTCCGGCGGCAAGGGCTCGGTCATCGGCACGTTCTTTGGCGCCTGCCTCCTCCAGGTCCTGAGCACCGGCCTCATCCTCCTTGGGGTCGAGGACAACATGCGCGTCATCATCACCGGGCTCGTCGTGGTCCTGGCCGTGGTCTTCGACACGTACCGCTCGCGGATCATCGCTTCGCTTCGGGCGCGCTGAGCGCCCCGGCGCCGGCCGGGAGGGTGTCTCAGGCCACCAGGTTGCCGCCCTGGTGCGCGCTGCGCAGCCCTGCCGCCACGGCGGCCACGAGGAGAGCCCCTGTCGCGCCGAGGCTGAGTCCCGCCAGGACCATGCCGGCCACGATGAGTGCGTGGATGCCCAACGGGAGGCCCAACGCGAGCGCTGCGATCCCGGCGTCGGCTGCCAACAGACGGACCTCGGCCCCACGGCCGAGCAGCTGGCGCTGGCGCGCATGGGCCGCCGGATCACCTGGCCCGACCGCGGGTACCAGGTGGCTGGCGGAGGCCAGCACGGCCAGGCCGACCCAACCGGGGACCATCGGGCCGAGGATGGCCGTGGCCGTCGCGGCTGCTGGGTCGGCCCCGGCAGCCAAGAGCCGGCTGGTGGCCACCAGGGCCCCGACCTCGAACCAGGCGATGGCGGAGAGGAGGCCGCCCATGGCGAAACGATGCCAGCCCACGTCGCCCGTCCAGGCCGACTTGGTGCGCCAGGTCTGTCCGGCGTACACGGCCAGGGCGACGGCGCCAGCGAGGACGGTCAGGGCGCCGGCCCGCACGAGCCAGTCGGAGCGGACCGCGAAGCCGAGCGCCACCAGGACGGTGCCGATGGCGAGCCCCAGCACGGTGAGATAGGCACTCGGGACACGCAGGATGCGCGCCCCGATGACGGTCGGGAGGAAGTGCAGCAGCGTCGTGGCGATGACGAGCGAGACGAAGCCGACGAGGTTGAGCCAGGCGTGGGCAGGCCGCAGGTTGCCCCAGGCCTGCAGCACCGGCGTGAACCCTGCCAGGAAGAGCGTGGCCAGGAGCGCACCCGCGGCCACCAGCAGCAGCGAGGCCGCGTAGCCGAGCGTCACCACGCCACCCGCGCGAGCCAGCGGCCGGCGCACCGGCACGATGGTGGCGTAGGCCGTCAGGACGATGCCGGCCAGGTAGGCGCTGCCGCCGGCCGCTGCCAGCGGGAGGTTGGCGGCCACGTATCCAGCTGCGATCGACAGGGCGCCCAGCGCCACGGCCATCACCGAAGCCCAGCGCACCCGTGCGCCCACTGGCTGAGTGGTGGCGAAGGCAGCGCTGAAGAAGGGCATCATGCCGGCGATGGCGGTCGTGGCGCCTCCGGCCAGCGCCAGGTGCAGCGGCAGCCAGGTGCCCAGGCGCAGGGAGGTTGGCAGGAAGGCGGTCACTGCGGCCGCACACAGGAAGGCCAGGGCGGCCGCGATGGCTGCCATGGCCACCAGGCGGTCGGCGCGCCGGTCCACGGCCGTGCGGCGCGTGCGGCCGTTGCCAAGCTGGATCACCGGTCGCCCCCGGTTCGCCGCGCCCTACAGCCCCGAGTAGGCGTGCAGGCCGGTGAAGAAGAGGTTGCCGAAGTAGGTGAAGAGCACGGCGCCGAATCCCAGGACGAGGATGAGCGCTGCCGGCCGGCCGGCCCAGCCACGCTGGCTGCGGGCGTGCAGGTAGACCGCGTAGATGAGCCACGTCACCAGCGCCGAGGTCTCCTTTGGGTCCCAGCCCCAGTAGCGACCCCAGGCGATGGAGGCCCAGTAGGAGCCCAGCACGATCATGCTGGCAAAGACGGGGAAGCCGATGATGACCGAGCGATAGGCCACCGCGTCCAGCGTGTCATGGCCGGGCAGCCAGTCGAAGCGGTCGCCCTCGCCCTGCGCCAGGTAGCCCACCGCCGCCGCGAACGAGATGGCCAGCACGCCGTAGGCGATCATGGCCATGGCCACGTGGACCGTCAGCAGCGGGGCGTTGTCGAGGGCCGGTACGAGCGGCTCGATGGTCGAAGGGAGCGTCGCTGCGTAGGCGGCCAGGAAGAGTGCGACGCCAAGGGGCAGGAAGGCCAGCGAGCGGATGGCGAAGCGATGCTCGAGCAGCAGGTAGCCGGCCAGGACGCCCACCGCGAAGGCGATGGAGAACTCGTACATGTTGCCCCACGGGCCGCGGCCGACGATGACGGCGCGTGCGGCGAGGCTGCCGGATAGCAGCAGGAAGCTGGCCCAGGTCAGGCCGTGGCCGATGGCAGCCAGGGTCTGAGCGCCCGGGATGTCCGCCAGCCGTGTTCCGCCGGCCAGGGTCGCGGTCGCCACGGGCGACGTACCGGCCACCAGCCCCGCGGCGGCGCGGCGGCCGACCGCCAGCAGGGTCGTGAAGGCCACCGCAGCCACGAAGGCGAACAGGAGCAGCAGCGCGCCGCTCACGAAGAGGTACTGCGAGATGGTGGCCACGCTGGTGTCGCGCTTGGCGCGGGCTAGGCGATGGCGGCGCCGCCCTTGGGCGGGCCGCTGGCTGGGGCCACCGCGACAGAACTCGAGCCGACCCCGAGGGTGTACTTGGTGCCGCAGGCCGCGCAGGTCTGGATGTCAGCTGCACGCACGGTGCCGTCGACCGGGCAGGCGACCATCAGGATGGCCTGGTCGATCTGGCAGCGGCGTGCGCGGGGCGGGTAGACGAGCGCGTGCGGCTCACAGTACGGCGCATTGGCCGGGAAGCGCGGCGTCCCGTCATCGGCACGGGGCGCGGCCACGGCCTGCACCGTCGTGCGCTGCACGCGGCCGCGACGGCGACGCATGAGGTGCCAGGCCCAGCCAAGCGCCAGCAGGGTGACGATGGGTCCGATGACGAACAGGACGAGCGCGTACGGCAGCAGCGCGACGAGACCTCCCCAGTTGGGAACCAGCACGCTGCTCAGCCAGTCGAGGAAGGTGGTCCAGGGGTCCGGGGGCACGGCAT
>JBFYUV010000037.1:0-3865 GCA_041299865.1 Chloroflexota bacterium | reverse complement strand
TGCGCGACGAGAAGCGCGTCGTGCTGCGTCTCCATCCGGACCTGGCGCCCTACAAGGTGGCTGTCCTGCCGTTGCTCAAGAAGCGTCCGGAGATCGTGGAGCTCTGCCACCGCATCAAGGCCGACCTCAAGAGGGACATGATGGCCGTCTACGACGACACGGCTGCCATCGGCAAGCTTTACCGGCGCCAGGACGAGATCGGCACGCCGTGGTGCGTGACGGTCGACGTCGATTCGCTCGAGGACGGCGCCGTGACGATCCGCGATCGCGACAGCATGACCCAGGAGCGGGTGCCCGCCGAGAACGTCAAGCGCGTCATCCTCGACCGCATGGAGGCCGCGAGGGGCTGATCAGGTGGCGCTGGTCAGCGGGCCGCGGGCAGCAGCTCCGCGACAGTGCCGAGGTAGCGCTCGATGGCCCGCGCGGCGCGCTTGCCGTCGCCCATGGCCAGGATGACCGTGGCCGCGCCGCGCACGATGTCGCCACCGGCGAAGATGCCGGGCACGCTGGTCATGCCGTTCTCGTCCACGACGAGGTAGCCCCACTCGTTGATGCGCAGGTCGGGCTCGCTGGAGGTGAGCATCGGGTTGCTGCGCGTACCGATGGCCACGACCACCATGTCGCAGTCGACGACGTAGTCCGAGTCGGGGATGGCTCGAGGGCGGCGGCGCCCGGAATCGTCCGGCTCGCCCAGCTCCATCATCTGGCAGCGCAGGCCGGCCACCCAGCCCTTCTCGTTGCCGATGACCTCGACAGGGGAGGCCATGAGCTCGAACTTGACGCCCTCCTCCTCGGCGTGGTGGACCTCCTCGCGCCGCGCCGGCAGCTCGTCCTTGCCGCGTCGGTAGGCCACGATGGCCTCCGTGGCGCCCATGCGCAGCGCCGTGCGCACGGCATCCATGGCCACGTTGCCGCCGCCCACGACGACGACGCGCTGGCCCTGCAGCACCGGTGTGTCAGTGTCCTTGCGGAAGGCGCCCATGAGGTTGACACGGGTGAGGTACTCGTTGGCCGAGTAGACGCCCTTGAGGTCCTCGCCGGGGATGCCCATGAAGACCGGCAGCCCGGCGCCCACGGCGATGAAGACGGCGTCGAAGTCCTGGCGCAGCTCGCGCAGCGTCCAGGTCTTGCCGACGATGGCGTTGACCTCGATCTTGACCCCCAGCTCCTTGAGCCGATCGACCTCCTTCTGGACGATGTCCTTGGGCAGACGGAACTCCGGGATGCCGTAGATGAGCACCCCACCCGGGGCGTGGAAGGCCTCGAAGACGGTCACGCTGTGGCCGGACTTGGCGAGCTCGCCGGCGGCGGTCAGGCCGGCCGGACCGGAGCCCACGATGGCCACGCGTCGCCCGGTGTCCGGGTCGTGGCGGCCCTCCAGCTCGTCGAGGTGCTCGAGGGCCCAGTCGGCCACGAAGCGCTCCAGGGCGCCGACCGCGACCGGCTCGCCCTTCTTGCCACGGATGCAGAGTCCCTCGCACTGCGTCTCCTGGGGGCAGACGCGCCCCGTGACGCAGGGCAGGGCGTTGTCGTCGAGGAGGGATTCCGCGGCTCCCTTGAGGTCACCCCCGGCCAGCAGCTCGATGAAGCGGGGGATGTTGACGCGCACCGGGCAGCCATCGATGCAGCGCGGGTTCTGGCAATCGAGGCAGCGCTCGGCTTCCTCCATGGCCAGCACCTGCGAGTAGCCCAGGTTGACTTCGCGGAAGTCCATGGCCCGGATGACCGCGGAGCGGGCGGGGACCTCGTGTCGCTCGATGCGCATCCGCTCCCTGGGGGAGAGGTCGGGGCGCTCCGTGGTCATCGCGGTGTGTCCGCCCCGGCGGCCTCGGCCAGCCCGTCGATGAGGCAGCGACTGCCGACGAAGGATTCGCGCTCCACCTCGCGGTACATGGCCAGCCGATCGGCGAGCTGCTTGAAGTCGACCGTGTGGCCGTCGAACTCCGGGCCATCGACACAAGCGTAGACCGTCTTGCCGGCCACGCTCACGCGGCAGCCGCCGCACATGCCCGTCCCGTCCACCATGATCGTGTTCAGCGAGACCGTGGTGGCGATGCCAAAGCCGCGCGTGACCTCCGAGACGGCGCCCATCATGGGCACCGGGCCGACGGCATAGACGTGGTCCACCCCGCCGCCTTCGAGCAGCTCCCGCAGCTCGTCGGTGACGAAACCGTGGCGGCCATAGGAGCCGTCGTCCGTGCAGACGCGCACGTCGCCGTAGCGGCGCAGCTCCTCCTCGAAGATGACCCACTCCTTCGCCCGGCCGCCGATGATGCTGGTGACCTGCACACCGCGTGCCGCAAGCCCCTGGGCGAGGGGGTGCACCACGGCCGTGCCGACGCCGCCCCCGACGCAGACGGCATGTCCAGCGTCGATGAGCTCGGTGGCACGACCCAGCGGGCCGGCCACGTCGCGGATGGCGTCACCCACCCGCAGGACGCAGAGGTCGCAGCTGGTCTTGCCGACGGCCTGGATCACGAGCGTGATGGTGCCCGCCTCCGGGTCCGCGTCGGCGATGGTGAGCGGGATGCGCTCGGCACCCTCCTCCCGGCGCACGATGACGAATTGGCCGGGCTGGCGCACCTGGGCGATGCGGCTGGCCTCGATGACGAGCCGCGTGACGTTCGGCGAGAGGACCTCTCTCTTGACGAGTGGATGCATCGGTCCCCTTCAGCCTGTCTCTCTTCGTGTCGTGGCCATGGTGCTCTTCTCACTCTGGACCGATCGTCGACAAAATGCTTACTAACCAGCGCACCATTTTGCCGGGCCGAAGGTCACAGGTCGCGGCCCACGGTATCGCATCCCATGGCTCGAAGGCCCGCACTCGATGGGCGCGGTCCTGGCCGGGCCAACGCTCACGCTAGGCACGCTGGCGACGGCGCATCGGAGAGCCCCACCCCACTCCGGGCGGGCCGCCGCACCCGCCATCCGCCTACCCGGCCGGTTTCTTGCCCTTCGGCCAGTAGAGCTCCTTCTTGACGTGGAAGTCCGGGAAGCCGGAGTCCATGAGGACGCTCTCCACGTTCACGATCATCTCCGGGTTGCCGCAGAGGTACACGACGGTGTCCTCCGGCTTGAGGCCCTGGGCTCGGCAGACGTCCCGGACGACGGCCTCCGCACGACCCGTGTGGCCCGCCCAGCCAGCGTTGCGGGGATCCGAGGGTCGCGAGACGGTGGGCACGTAGGTCATGGGATAACTGCCGTCCTGCTGCCAGCCCTCCAGGAGTTCGCGGTAGCCCAGCTCATCCTGGTAGCTGCAACCGTGCAGCATGATCGTGCGCCGTGGCGTGCCCATCGCCATCAGGTGCCGGCTCATGGCGATGAACGGCGCGATGCCTGTGCCCGTCGAGACGAAGAGGTGCGTGCGTTCGTCATCCGGCTCCAGCATGAAGCGGCCCTTGGGCCCGGTCATGCGCATCTGGTGCCCCACCGGCAGGCGCCACAGGAGGGTCGTGAAGCGCAGGATGGGCACCAGCCGGACGTAGAACTCGTAGCCTTCCTCGCCCGTGTCACCGGGGGCGGAGGCCACCGAGTAGGGCCGTTGGTAGAGCTTGTCGTCAGCGTACACGCCGATGGTCATGTACTGGCCCGGCTCGAAGTGGGCAGCCTCGTCGTCGGCGCGGACCCAGAAGCGCGCCAGGTCGGTCCTGTCTTCCTCGCGCTTCACGAGCGTGGCGTTGTACTGCTCTGCCTCCGGCGTGATGGCGCGCGTGTCATGGGCGTTGTCGGTCATGGCCGCCAGTGTACCCAGTCGCCCTGCCGGTCACCTTCGCCGAGCGGACTCCGCATCGACGGCCACAGGGACTGCCCCACGAGGGGCCGGATGGCAGGTCGGTCCGGGCACCTGGTTGGGGTACCATTCGAG
>JBFYUV010000036.1:0-16027 GCA_041299865.1 Chloroflexota bacterium | reverse complement strand
TGGCTAGCACGCACGGGTTGACCGTCAACGAGCAGGACCGTCGAGAGCGTCCGCTGCACCGCTCGTTCGTGCTCCACGGCTTCATCCTGGCCATGCTGGTGATCTATGCCGCACCCATCATCGGAGTACTCATCACCTCGGTCATGTCCAACGCCGAGATCTCGGCCCGCGGCGCGTGGCACATCCCCGAGAACGCGACGCTGGGCAACTTCGTCGACGTCTGGAACGAGACGCCCACACCGCGGTATCTGCTCAACAGCCTCCTGGTGACCATCCCGGCCACGGCCCTCTCGGTGCTGGGTGGCGTGCTCCTGGGATATGTCTTCAGCCACTTCCGCTTCCCCTTCGCGGAGCTGCTCTTCCTGGTCGTCATCGCGGGCATGTTCTTCCCACCCCAGGGCATGCTCATCCCGCTCTTCCGCATGTTCAACTCGCCGGTCGAGATCATGGGCTTCCAGATCCTGCCGGCGCTCTACGACACGGTCTACCCCATGATCCTCATCCACATGAGCATCGGACTAGCCATCACGACCCTGCTCATGCGCAACTTCATGTCCGCGCTGCCGTCAGGCCTGCGCGAGGCCGCCATCGTCGACGGCGCCGGCGAGTGGTCGGTGCTGTTCCGCATCATCGTGCCTCTCTCGCTGCCGGCGCTGGCGGTGCTGGCCACACTCCAGTTCACCTGGATCTGGAACGACTTCCTGTGGCCGCTGGTGCTGACCCGGAGCGAAGCGGCCAAGACCATCATGGCCGGCATCAGCGCCTTGCAGGGCCAGTACAACGTGGCCTGGGCCAACCAGGCCGCCATGGCCGTCATCGCCAGCATCCCCACCATCGTCATCTTCGTGCTCTTCCAGCGCTATTTCATCGCCGGCCTGACGATGGGCTCGGTGAAGGAATAGGACGTCGACCAGCCAGCCAGAAGGGGGTACTCGTGACCGCAGCCGTCGAACGCATGAGGGTCGCCATCATCGGGCCAGGCCGCATCAGCGACCTGCACGCCATCGAGTACGTGAAGTCGCCGTACACCGAGATCGCGGCCGTCTGCAAGCCGGACACGGCTGGGGCGCTGGAGCGGGCGCGGAGTTGGGGCATCGAGCCGGAGAGGGTCTACGCCGACTGGCAGGACTGCCTGGCGGACGATTCGATCGACGCCTTCGAGGTGCTCCTCCCGCACCACATGCATCTCGAGGTGGCACTGGCGGCCCTTGCCACGGGCAAGCACCTCTCCATCCAGAAGCCGGTGGGCTTCACGGTGGCCCAGTGCCAGGAGTTCGTGGAAGCTGCCGACGCAGCCACGGCGCGCGGGCAGGTGGTGCGCGTCTTCGAGAACTTCCTCTTCTACCCACCCGTCGCCAAGCTGGTGGAGATCGTGCGCGCCGGTGAGATCGGCGACGTGCTCTCCATCCGCCAGAAGTCCCTCTCCGGCGACCCGACCTGCGGCTGGGAGGTGCCCGCCCGCGCGGCCGAGTGGCGCTTCGACCTGGACCGCAATGGTGGCGGCCCGCTCGTCTTCGACGACGGCCTGCACAAGTTCAGCATCTTCTGGTCGATGCTCGGCGTGGCCGACGAGGTCCACGCCTGGATCGGCTCCACGCCGGTCGAGGGCGGGGCGCTCGATTCGCCGTCCGTCGTCTCGCTGCGCTGGGCCTCCGGGGCGGTTGGCGCGCTGGAGGTCGTAAACGCGCCCAAGCTGCAGGTGCAGTCGATCTTCTACTCGCAGGATGACCGCGTCGAGGTCAGCGGCACGAAGGGCGTGGCCTGGGTGAACCGCGGTCACGGCAAGATCCAGGAGCTACCGGCGCTGCAGGTCTACAAGGACGGCCGCACGACCGACTACGAAGACCTGCCCAGCGAGTGGGACAGCAGCTTCATCCTGGCCACGCGCGACTTCATCGAGGCCGTCCGCGAGGGCCGCAGCTCGCTACTGACCGCGGCACAACACCGCGAGGTGCTCTCGACCGCGCTGGCGGCCCAGATCTCCGCCCGCGAGGATCGCGTGGTTCGGCCGGCCGAGGTGGGCTGATCGAGGGGCTGGGTCCTGGGGTACGGCGGAGCCCGGCGCTCGCGTCGCCGGGGCGGCCTCGCACGGCGAGTCAGGAGCAGCGAGCGCATCTCCAGAATGAGTGAACGATCACGAGGGCCGCGGGCGGTTCGCGCCTTCCGGGGAGCGGCAGAACGCCCGGAAGCAGCGTTCACCTCCGTCACCCACGCTCGAGATCTGGCCCAGGAGCCACGCGCGTCTAGCGGACGGCACAGCGGACGGCCGATACCGCGCGTCGAAGGCCGCCCTGTTCAGCCATTCTGGGAGATCGCCGGGGCGGGAAGCGTGGCCCTGCCCGTGCCATTCGACCAGGGGCATTCTTGAGTCTGCCGTGAGGCTAGATGTAGTTCCCGGGGTTAGCGGAACATGACATCACGCTGCCATCAGCTCGGCGAGCCGGCCCGGCGGGTGGTCGATGCATCACGCAGGTGATGCGGCGGGCCGTCGTGCCTGGAGCGCGGCGCGCAGCGCAGCGTCCGCGATGGTGTCGATGTCGAGAACGGCTGCTGCGGCTGGGTGCGTGATGGCCGGCAGGAGGATCTCGTCCGGCAGGAGGGCCACGATCTCAGCCATCGGACGGTGGGCCGCCTCGGAGATGAGCGAGAGGCGCTGACGCGAGGCTCGCTGCGGCTCCTGCCGATGGGCCGGGAAGCCCTGGCCCAGCGCGTCCGTGAAGAGCTGGTCCAGGAGGAGGCGCAGGTTCTCGTCGCCGGCCCAGCCCCAGCCCTGGTTGAGCGACAGCGAGATGACGTTGCCGGCGTTGATACGGGCGAAGAGGAAAGCGTCCAGCGAGGTGAGCAGGTGCCCGCACGTCACGCCCGGGTACTGCATCACAGCGTTCATGTAGCCCTGGCCCGTGCCACACCCGCCGATGACCGTGTCCACGCGGCCGGCCGCCAGCAGCAGCGCAGAGATGAGCCCCGTGTGGATGTACTGGAGCTCCGGCTCCTCACCCTTCTCCGCCATGCCAGCGTTGACGACGTCCAGCCCGCGTCCCTCCAGCGCGGCCATGATGAACGGGTGCTTGTCGACGGCGCTGGTCTCGTTGACCACTGCCACGCGCATCGGTCTGGGCTCCTTCCATGACATCGTCGGTCGGCGGGTTGGGTGGGCGGACGCGGGTCGTCCATTCAGGTCGGGGCATGATCGAGTCAGCGAGGTGAGTGGCGACCAGTACCCCGCTGCCAGCGGCTGCTGAGATCGAGCATAGCGCGGTGCTAGGCTCCGCGGCGATGACCGACACGCACTGGCCCGACTACTACGAGGTGACCGCGGAACGACCGGCCTGGGGGACCGTGACCCAGGCAGCCGAGGCGTTCCCCGACCTTCCGCCGGGGACGTCGCCGCGGCTGGCCGTCGACCTCGGCTGCGGGGCGGGGCGGGACGCCCGCGAGCTGCTGCGCCGCGGGTGGCGCGTCGTGGCCGTCGATCGCACGCCGGAGGGCATCCAGAAGCTGCAGGCGCTCACGCCGGCCGAGCACCACGACCGCCTCGAGACGCACGTGGCCGACGTGGCCGACTTCGACATCCCTTCCTGCGACCTGATCAACGCCAGCCTCATCCTGCCCTTCCTGCCGGCCGCTGCCTATGCCGACACCTGGCGGCGCATCCGCGATGCCCTCGCCCCGGGCGGTCGCTTCAGCGGCATGCTCTTCGGCGACCGCGACCAGGCGGCGAGCGAGGAGCCGGACATGACCTGCCCATCGCCGGAGGTCATCCGCAGCCACCTCGACGGCTTCGCCATCGAGCGCTGGGACGAGAAGGAAGAGGATGGCCAGACGGCCCTCGGCGAGCCCCACCACTTCCATCTCATCGAGATCGTGGCCGTCCGTGAAGCGGAGGGCGAGCGGGCGGCCGTCGATCGGACCTCAGCCGACGACTCGCGCTCGACCCGCGGCTCTGCCGTCGGGTAGCATGCCGTCGATGTCAGACGTCACGCCAGCCGTGTCGGCCGCGCCCACCACGCCCACCGTGCCCACCGCGCCCGTGGACTCCACGAGCCTGGTGCCGGTCGTGGAGCCGCCGGCCCTGCCGGTCGCCGAGCGCGTCGCCCTGGGCCAGGCCGCGCCCGGCATAGAGGAGCTCTTCCTCTTCGCCCGGGAAGCAGAGCTGCGTGTGCGCACCCTGCGGATGGTCATCGATGAGCGGCTCGAGACGGCCCGCGGCGAGGAGAGGCGGCGCCACGAGATCTGGCTCCGTCACCCGGGTCAGGCGCGCGTCACCACGAGGCGCGACGAGGGTTCGCTCTCGCGCGACTACGAGGTCTGGCTCCTCAGTGATGGCACCGTCACCACCTACATGGCCGCGCGCAACGTGGCCAGCCGCCGGCCGCTGGCGCGCCACGTGGTCGGTGTGGACGGCTCGGATCTGCCCCCCTTCGCCCGCCAGCGAGAGCCGCTGACGGCGCTGCCATCGGGCAGCCTGGCAGACACGTTCGTGCACCCCCACGGGCTCTTCCGCAACGTGCTCGTGACCGGACCGCTGGCCGTGGTCGGCAGCCGGTCGGTCGGCGGGCGGGAGGCCATCCTGGTGCGCTCTGAGCATCCCCGGGCGTCCAAGGTCCTCGTCGATCGACCCGATCGCAGCATCGAGGTGGGCATCGACAGGCAGTTCGGCTTCCTGCTCATGCTCAGCGAGACCATCGCGGACCGCGTCACGCGCCATGCCGAGGTCACGGAACTCGCCGTCGACCCGGCCCTGTCACCCTCGACCTTCGACCTGCGCCTGTCGGCCAGCGTCCGGATGCTCTACTGAACGACCTCACCAGCAGCGACGGCCTGGCGCGCTGTGGCTGGGCCGGCGACGATCCGCTGATGGTCGCCTATCACGACGACGAATGGGGCCTGCCCGTCCATGACGAGCAGCGTCTCTTCGAGATGCTCTGCCTTGAGGGCGCGCAGGCCGGCCTTTCGTGGGCCACCATCCTGCGCCGTCGCGAAGGCTACCGGGCGGCATACGAGGGCTTCGATGCCGTGCGCATGGCCGCCTGGGACGATGCTCGACAGGCACGGATCTTGGCCGACACCCGCATCATCCGCAATCGCGCCAAGGTGCGCGCCTTCCGCGACAACGCCATCGCCGTGCTGCGCCTGCGCGATGACGAGGGCGGGCTCACGGCCCTTGTCTGGTCGGCGGTCGGCGGGACGCCCATCGTCAACCGCTTCGCGCGCCTCGCCGATCTGCCGGCTCGCACCCCGCTGTCGGACGAAGTGGCGCGCGCCCTTGCCGCCCGCGGCTTCCGCTTCGTGGGCCCCGTCATCGTCTATGCCTACCTGCAGTCCATCGGCGTCGTCAACGACCACCTGTTGGGCTGCTTCCGGCACCCGGAGTCGGCGTCCGGTGATGCGGCGGTCTCGCTAGGATGGACCGGGCAGTCGAACCCGCCACTGCCGGTTTGAGCGTGGGCCATCGGGGAGGTCGATGGGCAAGCGGACCAAGGAGAAGGTCGGGAAGAAGGAGCGCCGGCGAGCCGAGGCAGCCGCGTTGGCCAAGTCCACCTGGCTCACGCAGGCAGCCGGGCTGACCGAGACCCCCGGGCGGACCGGGGCCACCGGGCGGACCGGGCGCCAGCCGCCGGTCGCCGATGACCTGGGCGGAGCGTCCGGAGGTCGGCCCGACGCCGCGGCAGATCGTGCCCGGAGGGCCGGGCCGAGCGCCCCCGCCGACCACGCCAGGACCGTCCCGGCCGGGGGCCTCTCGACGATGGTCCTCCCGACGGTGGTTGACGCCGCAGGCCCGGTCGAGCCTCGCACCATCGTCGATGCCACGGAGCTGGCCGCGCGACTGGCCAGTCTCAGCACGGTCCTCCAGCGCGACATGGGCCGCACCGATGCCGGCGACGGCCTGACCCGGGCTCGCCTCTCGGCGCTGTCGCTGCTGGTCCTCGGTGGGCCGCGCACCCTGGGCGACCTGGCCGCCGCCGAGCACGTCCGCCCGCCGACCATGACCCGCCTCGTCCATGCCATGGAGGCCGAGGGCCTCGTGGTACGCGAGCCTCACCCGACCGACGGCCGCTCGATCATCATCCGCGCCACCGCCGGCGGTGAGGCCCTGCTCGGTCAGGGCCGAGCGCATCAGATCGCCTCGCTGGCGAGGTCCATCGCCGATCTCGACGACGCCGACCGCCTGCGGCTCTCGGACGCGGCGGACCTCCTCGGTCGCGTCGTGCGCGATTCGGGTCGTGAGACGGGTGACAGGCCGGCGTGACGAGCGCGACTGACCCGCCGGGGCGGGAGGCAGTCGGCGGCCACCGACCGACGCGCGCCACGGAGCTGGCCGTCTGGCTGGGCCTCTTCGTGGCCCTGGTGGGTCTGCTCCAGGCGGGCACGCCGCCCCGAGTGACCGTGCTGTCGCTCATCGTCGTGACGACGATGCTGGCGGCGTCGCTGCGCTGGCGGGTCGGCTGGGCCGCCATCATCATCCTGCTCGCGGTCGGGATCGCCCTCCGCGTGGCGCCAGCGACCGGCTTCTCCGACGTGCTGGCGACCACCGAGGCCGCCATCCGGGAGGTGCTTGCCGGTGGCAACCCCTATGGCCATGGCTTCGCGGAGTCGGTCCCGCCGGGCGCGCCGTTCGCCTACGGACCCGTGGCCCTGCTGTGGTACCTCCCCAGCCTGGACCGACCCGGGATGATGGAGCTCGCGGCCTCGTTCGTGGTGCTCGGCCTGCTGGCCCTGCGCGGCCGGCCCCTGGGCCTGGCCGTCTACGCCGTGACCCCGGCCTTCGTGGTGGCCGCCACGGACGGCTCCAACGACACCACGGCGGGCCTGCTGCTCCTCGTGGCCCTGCTGGCGGCGGTGCGCAGGCCGGTGGCAGGTGCGGTGCTGCTGGCCGTGGCCGCGGCCTTCAAGCCATACGCCCTGGCCTGGCTGCCGGGGCTCATCGCCTACGCCGGCTCCGTCGGCCCCCTGGTGGCCTTCCTGGTGGCGACGGCCGTGGCCTGGCTGCCGGCCATGATCGCGTGGGGTCCCGAGTCGCTCCTCTGGTCCTTCCGTCGGGCCGACGAGATCCATGCCCAGCCGTATTACTCGCTGGCCTACGGCCTGGGCAGCCCGGAGGCCGTGCCCAAGGCCGTCTGGCAGGCCGTGCGCGTCGGAGTCGGCGTCCTGCTGGCCGTGCTGAGCCTGCGCCTGGTGCGCTCGGTGGCCTCGCTCATCATCGTCGGCGCGCTCATCTTCGGCGCCACCCTGTTCCTCGGCTTCTGGAGCACCTTCGCCTACCTGGCTGCCGTGGCCCCGATCATCTGCTGGCACCTGGACGACTGGCTGGGACTCGGGGTCCAGCGCGTGGTCTGGCCGGGCGACCCGGTGCATGCTGTCACCAGCTGGGCCGATCGACGCTGGCCAGTAGTCCATCCGGGCCATAGACAGACTGAGGCGGCGGCGCCGGCGACCCGCTAGAATCGGGGCTCCGAGCAGTCATCCGCAGCGCCGTGCGCTGCGCCGCCCGGAGGTAGTCATGGCAGCGATCTGGATCGGCCTGCTCATCGTCGCCAATGCAGCCGACTACCTGTCGTTCCTGGTCATGGTGGCCCGGCATGGCCTTGGGGCGGAGATGAACCCCATCGTCGTCGGCCTCGCCCGCGACCACGGCCTTCTGCTGCTGACCCTGGCCAAGGCCTCGGCTGTGCTGCTGGTGGCCTCGACCTTCCTCGTCGTGGCGCGGACGCGGCCCAGGCTGGCCGGCACGGTGCTGGCGGTGGGCATCTTCATCGGCGGGTTTGGAGCGCTGTCGAACATCGCCACCCTGTGAGTGAGATCGGTGCCGAGCCCGCCGACGCCTGAAGCGCTCACCGAGCTCAGGCCCGCCTAGCCCTCCGGAAGCCCAGCGCAGGAGGCGTCCACGTCGAGATCGGGGCGCACGCTGCGGACCCAATCGCGCACGGCCCACAACGTCGTGCAGAAGGCCAGGCCTGCCCACGGGATGGCCTCCACGCTGAAGGGCCGCACCTCCAGCGATTCGCGGGTCACCGTCATCGCCCCGCCCACGATGGTCGCCTGGTAGGCGATGACGACGATGGCGGCCTGCGGCCGCGAGTAGATGCCCACGATGCGGTCAGGCTCGACGACGAGGCCGGTCTCCTCCAGCGTCTCGCGCACGGCCCCCTGGATGACGGTCTCGTCAGCCTCCAGGAAGCCGCCCGGCTGAGCCCAGGAGCCGAAGCCCGGCGGGATGGCGCGCCGCAGGAGCACGAGCTCGCCCGTAGCGGTGACCGGCAGGGTGGTGACCACGAGACGCGGGTTGACATAGGTCACGCACCCACAGTCCGCACAGTGATGCCGGTCGCGGTCCTCACCCGGTACGGAGCCATAGTCCAGCCGCCCACCGCAGCGGGAGCAGTTGCGCAGCGCCGGGGCCAGCCAGTCGGGCGCGCCGTCGGCGAAGCCGAGGAGCGGCTGTCGAGCCCCAGGGTCCTCCAGTCGCGTCATCGGTCAGGCCAGCAGCACGACGAGCATGACGATGGCCACCACGAGCAGGCTGCCCGCCAGCACGGCCACCCAGACCAGCCTGAAGGCGGCTCGACCGGCGTCCACGCTGCGCCAGGCCCCCACCGATCGCCAGACCCGGACGAGGGCGTCCACGGTGAGGACCAGGAGCACGGCACCGCCGATGAGCACGGGGATCCTGACCAGGGGCGAGGACATCGGCGTGCCCAGCTCCAGGGCCGTGATGGCGATGACGCCGCAGACCAGCACCACGATCGACAGGTAGATGAAAGCGCCCTGCAGCGGCGTCGGCTTGAGCTCCGGCACGCGCTGAGGCACGAGCGGGCGGCCCTGGGCATCGACAGGCAGGGCTGGTCGCTCCTGGCGATCGAGCCGCGGGAGTCCCTCGAGATCATCGACATCCACGCCCGGAGTCTAGCCGCCCCTTCTGGCCGGGGCGCCTACTGTCCCTGGGCTCGGGTGTAGCCCTCCTCGTCGCCGTACATGCGCAGCTTCTGGACGTGGACCCAGGGCAGTCGTTCCCCGACCCGGGCCAGCAGTCCGAGGATGGCGGCATCGTCCACGCTGCCGCCTTCCTGCGCCGCCATGAACCGGCAGCGCCACCAGCCGACCGTGTCGATGTTGGCGTTGCCGGCCGGGTAGACGACGGTGCCGCGCGCCGAGACGAAGAGCAGGCGGAAGTCGGGACCGGCGACGGCCTCCAGGGCACGACCCACTGCGGCCGCCTCGCCGTCCTGCAGAGTGAAGACATCCACACCCACGAGGCGGATGTCCGAGCCGCCGACGCTGCGCACCTGCCAGCGTGGCCGGGGCTCCGGCGGGGTGGCAGGGGCGCCCTGGGACTTGGTCGGGTAGCGCGTCGATGGCGCACGGCCGAGGTTGACGATGATGGCGTCTGCGAAGCCGGAGGTGGAGGTGGCGTGCTCGACGTCACCGGCCTGGCGGGCCACGTCCAGGGTCATGGCCTCGCCCTCCTCGAGGGTCACGAAGACGGCATCCTCGATGCGCTGCGCCGCCGCGGGCTCACCGATGTGGCGCAGCATCATCACCGAGCTCAGGATGAGCGCCGTGGGGTTGATGACGTTCTTGCCGGCGTACTTGGGGGCGGAGCCGTGGACGGCCTCGAAGATGGCGGCCGTGTCGCCGTAGTTGCCGGAGGCCGCGAAGCCCAGGCCGCCGACGAGGCCGGAGGCCAGGTCGCTGATGATGTCGCCGGCCAGGTTGGTGGTCACGATGACGTCGAACTGGGCCGGGTCCTTGACCATCTGGTGGGCCACGTTATCGATGATGAGGTGTTGCGCCTCGAGCTCCGGGTACTCGGGCGCCATCTCCTCGAAGATGCGCTTGAACATGCCCTCGCTGAGCTTGAGGATGTTGGCCTTGGTGGCGCAGGTGACCTTGCGGCGACCCTCGCGCCGGGCCAGCTCGAAGGCGTAGCGGATGATCTTCTCCGAGCCGCGCCGGCTGATGATCTTGAGGGCCACGGCCACGTCGCGGGAGTCCAGGTACTCCACGCCGGCGTAGAGGTCTTCGATGTTCTCGCGCACGACGATGAAGTCAATGCCCTCGCCGTCATAACGGGTGGGCACGCCGGGGATCTGGCGCGCGGGGCGGATGTTGGCGTAGGTCTCGAAGAGCTTGCGCAGGGTCACGTTGGCCGACTTCTCGCCGAAGCCGACGGGCGTCTCGAGGGGACCCTTGAGAGCGACGCGGGTGCGGGTGATCGAATCGGCAGTCTCGCGCGGCACGCCGGTCGAGTCGCCGCGCTTGAAGACCTCGGCGCCCGCCTCAGCCTCCTCCCACTCGATGGCCACGCCGGCCGCGTCGATGACGCGACGGGTAGCGAGGGCGATCTCCGGACCGACCCCATCGCCTGGGATCAGGGTGATGCGGTGGCTCATGGTTCCTCCAGGTGACCTGCTGGTCGCGATCTGCTGGGCGTTCGGGGGCCCGCGGGGCGACGGGTTCGCTCGCGGAGGGGCGGGCCGTCCCGAATGCTACACGGGTGGCACGGGCAGCACGGGCCTCACCGGTCTCCGCTCGTCCCGGCCTCTGGCCATGGCTCGACCGAGCATCCTCCCACGGGGATGATGCTCGCGGCCGCCAGTCACCTTCAGCATACGAGTGAACATGCCACTACTGTGTGGTCGACAGTGCGAGAGCGCGGCGACGCAGCGCCCGAGGGACACGGGCGGCGCTCGCAGGGATCGGGGCCGCGCTGGCACGACGTTGAACCCTCGATGACGGCCGAGAAGATGACCAGGAAAGGGGAGCAGGCATGACCGCGGCGACTGCGCCTACCGGCCCGTCGGCCGGGTCCGCCATGACCACACCGGATGTCGCGTGGTACGCGCTCACCCCCGACGAGGTGGCGAGCCGTCTCGAGGTCGATCCGGCCGCCGGCCTGACGTCGGCCGAGGCCGGCACCCGGCGCTCGAAGTACGGGAACAACAGCTTCGCCGAGGCGAAGAAGGCGTCGCGCTGGCAGGTGTTCTCCCGCCAGTACGCGGACCCCATGCAGATCGTGCTCCTCGTGGCCGGCATCGTCTGCCTCTTCCTGCCCGGCCAGTTCTACACGGGCGTCTTCCTGATCCTGCTGACCCTCTTCAACGCCTGGATGGCCATGAACCAGGAGGGCAAGGCCGAGGCGAGCGCCGCCGCCCTGCAGGGCATGATGGTCGTGAAAGCCAAGGTCCGCCGCAACGGCGAGCTGGCCGAGATCCCGATGGAGGAGCTCGTCCCGGGCGACATCGTGAACATCGAGGCCGGCGACCTCGTCCCCGCCGACGCGCGCATCCTCTCCGCCGCGACCCTCGAGATCGACGAATCCGCGCTCACCGGCGAGTCCATCCCCACGCCCAAGCAGGTGGAGGCGGTGGCCGCCGACGCCGCCCTCGGGGACCGCGTGGACATGGCCTTCATGAACTGCCAGGTCACCCGCGGGGCTGGCACCATCCTCGTGACGACCACGGGGATGGCCACCGAGGTCGGCCACATCAGCGGCATGCTCCAGGCCACGACCGTCGAGAAGACCCCGCTGACCAAGCAGCTGGACGCGCTCACCAACCAGATCCTCATCATCGCCGGCGTCGCGCTCGTCATCTCGACCGTGCTCGGCCTGTACCGCAACGTGCAGCTGGAGGAGCTCTTCCTGAGCGCGGTCGCGTTCGCAGTGGCAGCCATCCCCACGGCGCTCCCAGCCGTCACGACGGCCATCCTCTCCAAGGGCTCACAGATGCTTGCCGAGGCCGGGGCCATCATGAAGCGCCTGCGCTCGGTGGAGACGCTCGGATCGACATCTGCGCTCAACTCCGACAAGACGGGCACCCTCACCCTCAACCAGATGACCGCCATCCAGATGGCCATCCCCGGCCGGCGCTACACCATCTCTGGTGACGGCTACTCGACGAGCGGGCAGATCGCCCACACCGGCGGCCAGCCCGACGTCCCGCTCGAGCAGTACCTGCTGCCGATGGCCCTCTGCGCCGACGCCGAGGTCCGCGACGGGGCGCTCGTGGGCGACCCGACGGAGGGCGCGCTCGTCGTCCTCGCCGCCAAGGGTGGCGTGGACCCGGCGCTCACCCGCGAGCGGTACCCGCGCGTCGCGACCCTGCCCTTCGACGCGGCCTACAAGATGATGGCCACGTTCCACGCCATGAAGGACGCCGCGGGCAAGGACGTCGTGCGCGGCTACATCAAGGGGGCCCCGGACCAGCTCCTGGCCCGGGCCGTGAGCGCGCACGGACCGGACGGCACAGAGGTGCCGGTCGCGCAGCTCCGGGACGCGTACCTGGCGGAGAACGAGCGCCTCGGCACGATGGGTCTGCGTGTCATGGCCACGGGCCAGAAGGACTTCGACCCCGCCACCTTCGACCCGGACGCCGACCTGCTGTCCGCCATCGATGGGCTCACGCTCCTCGCCATGGTCGGCATCGTCGATCCGCCGCGGCCGGCCGCGAAGGACGCCATCGCCATCGCCCACGCGGCGGGCATCCAAGTCCGCATGATCACCGGCGACCACGCAGTCACCGCTGAGGCCATCGCCCGCCAGCTGGGCATCGAGGGCCGCGCCGTGACCGGCGCCGACTTCCGAGCGCTGAGCGACGAGGAAGCCATGCGCCAGATCGACGGCATCGGCGTCCTCGCTCGCGTCTCGCCCGAGGACAAGGTCCACCTCGTGGACATCCTCCGCAAGAAGGGCCACGTGGTGGCCATGACCGGTGACGGCGTGAACGACGCGCCGGCGCTCAAGAAGGCCGACATCGGCATCGCCATGGGCATCACCGGCACAGAGGTCAGCAAGCAGGCCGCGGTCATGATCCTCACGGACGACAACTTCGGAACGATCGTGAAGGCGGTCGGGCTCGGGCGCGCCGTGTATGACAACCTGCTGCGCTTCATCCGCTTCCAGATGGCGGGCCTCTTCGGGTTCATCGCCACGTTCCTTGGCTCGTCGCTCCTCAACATCCTGGGCGGCATCCCGTTCCTGCCGCTCCAGACCATGTGGCTCAACTTCACCGTTAACGTCTTCCAGGCCATCGGCCTCGGGTACGGCAAGCCGCGGGAGGGCCTCATGGAGGTCCCGCCACGGCCAAAGGAGCAGCAGATCATCCCCCGAGCCCTGATGACGTGGCTGGTGTTCGTCGGGCTCGTCATGGCCGCGGGCACCCTGGGAGTGCTCTGGTGGGGCAACGACAACTACGGCGACGTGGTGGCCCGCACGATGGGCATCACCACGTTCTCCCTCTTCCGCCTCTTCTCCTCCCTGGAGACCATGGACGAGCGAGAGTCGCTGTTCGGCGGCTCCATCCTCGCCAACCGCGCACTCCTGGTGGCGACGGGCCTGTCGGTGCTGACGATCATCCTCGCGACCGAGCTCGGCTTCCTCCAGCGGCTCCTCGGGACGGCGAGCCTGACGATCGACCAGTGGGTCATCTGCATCGTCGTGTCGCTCTCGCTCATCGTGGTCGAGGAGGTGCGCAAGTTCCTCAGGATCCGTGCCGCTGACGAGGTGGCCGTCCCAGCCGCTCCGGCGGCCGTCGCGGCATAGGCGGGGCGCACCCGCAAGGACCAGATCGAGACCGAGCCCGAAACCATTCACGGATGCAGGGAAGAAGAGGTACGAGCGTGGCGAAGAAGAAGGACAAGAAGGCCCAGAAGGATCGGGCGATCAAGCAGCAGGACGGCACCCAGTCGGTGTCTCCGTCGCCGGGGCGGCAGCCGAAGATGAAGACCAAGGAGTACGAGGGCGAGATGCGCCGTCTCCACGGCGAGCTCGTGGCGATGCAGGAATGGGTGAAGGCGACCGGCGCCAGGGTCTGCATCGTGTTCGAGGGCCGCGACACAGCTGGCAAGGGCGGCACCATCAAGCGCATCACGGAGCGGGTCAGCCCGCGTGTGTTCACGGTCGTGGCGCTGTCCGCCCCGACCGAGCGCGAGCGGTCGCAGATGTACGTCCAGCGCTATATGCAGCACTTCCCGGCGGCCGGTGAGGTCGTCATCTTCGACCGCAGCTGGTACAACCGCGCCGGGGTCGAGCGGGTCATGGGCTTCTGCACGCCGGAGCAGACCGAACGGTTCCTCGAGCAGGTCCCGGCCGTCGAGAAGGCCATGGTCGACTCGGGCATCATCCTCATCAAGTACTGGCTGGAGGTCAGCCCCGACGAGCAGACCCGCCGCCTCGAGAGTCGCATCCACGACCCGCGCAAAGTCTGGAAGCTGACCGACATGGACCTCAAGTCGTACAGCCGCTGGTCTGACTACTCGCAGGCCCGGGATGCCATGTTCATGGCCACTGACACGCCCTGGGCGCCCTGGTACATCGCCCACACGGACGACAAGATGCGAGGACGGCTGAACATCATCAGCCACCTGCTCAGCGCGGTGCCATACGAACCTCTGAAGCCGCGGGATATCACGCTCCCAAGGCGACAGAGGGCCGGCAAGTACGTGGAGCCGGACCTGCCGCTCAAGCTCATCCCGACGCCGTTCTGACGGAAGCATCTGATGGGGAGGGGTGTCATGTCGGCGGCGACCCTGTTCCTGCAGGACGGGCAGGCATCGGGCGACGCGGGCTGCAACACCTTCTCGGGTCCATACACGGCGATCGGCACCTCGATGACGATCGGCCCGCTGGCGACGACACGGATGGCCTGCAGCAGCCCTGCGCTCGACACCCAGGAGCAGCAGCACCTCACGGCGCTGCAGAGCGTCGCGACCTGGGAGGCCGACGAGGGCATCACGCTCCGCGACTGGGGCGGTGCCATGAAGGTCTCCCTGACCGCGGCATCACGCGAGTAGCCGCGGACGCACGCGAGCGCACGGGGGAGTCTGCGAGGCTTCCATGGCCGTCCGGGGTCGGGCTCTGCCAAGGGAGGTTCGCGGGGCCGCGTCCGGTTCCCGAGCCATACTTGCGGTCACGATGAACCCTTCGAGGAGACCCACCGCTGCGTGGCAGTCACGGTCGGTGTCACGATCTCGGTGGCGAACGCTGTTGCCACTCATGGTGGCGCTGCTGGCGATCGTGACGGCGACGGGTCCAGTGACCGGCAGGGATGCCGTGGCCATGGCAGACCCAGGCCCATACGAGGTGCTGACGAGTGAGGTCAGCGTGCCTCGGACGCGTGGTGGCGAAGGCAGCTTCGAGGCTCGCCTGTACGTCCCGCTTCCGCGCCAGCCCGGCACGTCCGAGCCGCCCTCGCCCGTGCTGGCCTTCGGGCACGGCTACCAGGCCAGGGTGGACTACTACGAGTCCACCCTGGCCCACTTGGCATCCTGGGGGATCGTGGTCATCGCGCCCCGCTCCGCGGGGGAGCTGTTCCCGGACCACGCCGCCTTCGCCGACGACCTCCTGTCGGCCCTGGACTGGGTGGTGTCAGAGGCCGGCCCCGAGAGCCGCGACTGGCCCGGCGGCCCCATCGACCTGCAGGCCCTCGGCCTGTCCGGTCATTCGATGGGCGGTGGGGCGGCGCTCCTGGCCGCGGCGCGCGACCCGGCGATCCGTGCAGTGGCCACGCTGGCAGCCGCGGAGAGCGATCCCAGCGCCATCGACGCGGCGGCGAGCGTCGTCGCCCCGGTGCTGTTCGTGGCCGCTGCCGACGACGCCATCACCCCGCTGACCGAGCACCAGCGCCCCATGTTCGAGGCCAAGGCGACTGGACCGGCCCAGCTGCGCACGATCGTGGGCGCCAGTCACTGCGGCTTCCTCGACCTCGAGACCGCGCTCCTGAGCCTGGTGTGTGACGAAGCGGCCATCGGGCCGGACGAGCAACGGCGCGTGACGCGCGCGGTGCTGGCGGCCTGGCTGCGCTACGAACTGGCTGGAGATGCCTCAGCCGCCGCGCTGGCCTGGCCCGAGGCACCTGACGACTCCACCCTGGTCGAGGTGCGCTGAGGCGCGCGTCCGTTCAGGACAGCCCGGGGTCGTCCAGGCGCTCGAGCGCGGCATCGATGTCGTAGCCGAGCGCCCGCGCCAGCTCCGGCGCGACGGCCACGGCGCGGTCGATGCCGATCGTCGGCGCCAGCGCCGTGAGGGCCT
>JBFYUV010000035.1:0-13533 GCA_041299865.1 Chloroflexota bacterium | reverse complement strand
CTCAAGTTCGGCTGCACCGTGCCCGGCCACTACGCCCTCATGCAGGGCACCTTCTCGGCCGGGGAGCCCGCCGCCGCGGTCGTGGAGCCCGCCGCCGCAGCGACCATGGCGCCCATGGCGCCCATGGCCGCCGAGTCGGCGGCTCCGGCGGCTGGGTCCGCCGCTCCCGGCGAGCCAGTCGCACCCAGCGGCGAGGCCCGTGTCATCGACCTGTTGGCCAACGGCGCCCTGCAGTTCACCGATACGGCTGGCACCCAGGTCCGCGACATCCCAGTCACACCCGGCGAGACGATCACCTTCCGCATCGACAACACGGCCGGCTTCGACCACAACTTCTACATCGGCACCGACGAGCAGCTCATCGTGCCCGCCGGCACGACCGAGGTGGGCATCCCCACCTGGCAGACCGGCGTCCAGGAGCTGACCTGGGTCGTGCCGGCTGACATCACCGGACTCAAGTTCGGCTGCACCGTGCCCGGCCACTACGCCCTCATGCAGGGCACCTTCTCGGTGGCTGCCTGAGGCTCAGGCCTTCTGACCGCCGGCCGCGGTCAAGACGCTGACATCGAACGCCCCGGTGGCCGCGAGCCTCCGGGGCGTCGACTTGACCACCCGGCGCACCTGACCACCCGGCGCGCGGGCTGCTCCGCGAGCGGAACGATCTCAGCTGATGCTGATGTCGCGCGCGGCACCGGCTGCGGGCACGACCTCGCCCGAGAGGTAATCCAGGAACCGCGCCAGGTCCGGGAAGGTCATCGCGGCGCCGGCCTCGACGAGGTCTGCCTCGCTCGTGGCTCCGGAGGCGATGCCCACAGCCGTCATGCCGGCGGCCACCGCGGCCAGCATGTCCCACCGGGAGTCGCCCACGTACCAGGCGGCCTCCGGCGCGACAGCCAGCTGGTGGGCACCCTTGAGAAGCAGGTCAGGTGCCGGCTTGGCGTGCTCCACGTCACTGCCGTCGATGACCAGCGGCTGTCGAGCCAGCCCCAGCGAGCCCACCGAGGCCACGGCCTCATCGGGCCGGCTGGAGGTGGCGATGACCCAGGGCATGCCCACGTCGTCCAGGTGAGCCAGCGTGGTGGCCGCGCCGGTCAGTGGCTGAGGATGCTGGTTCAGCTCGGCGAAGCGCTCGCCGGCCAGCCGCTCGATGTCCGCGTCACCGCCGGGCGTCAGCGTCACGCCGGTGTGCTCGGCGCCGATGCGAGCCAGAAGCTTGCCATCCGTCCCGATGAGCGGGGCCAGGAAAGCGCGATCGACGTGGATGCCGAAGTCGGCGAAGACCTCCAGCCAGGATTCGACGCGGATGCCCACGGTGTCCACCAGGGTGCCGTCGAGGTCGAAGAGGATGGCGAGCGGCCGGTCTGGGGCGTGGGGGGTCGTCATATCGGTCTCCATGGGCATGTGCATAGCCTACCGGGCCGAGGCAGCCAGCTGCTCGCCCAGCGCGGCCGGATCGGTGACGGGCTGCTGACAGGCGAATCCACGGCAGAGGTAGGCGGTCGCCCGGCCGTCCAGCCGGCGGCGTCCGTGCAGCAGCGGGACGGCTGAAGCTTCCGGGTCGGCCGAGACGGCCAGGACGAGCCCGGGTCGGTAGGCTTGCCGGGCGGTGGCGAGGAGGGCGCGAGTGTCCGTGGCATCGAGATCACCGACGATGGCGACCTCGTCGATGGGCGCGCTGGCCAGCTGGTTGGCGAGGAGCCACTGGGCGAAGCCTGTTGGGTGCTCCGAGGTGATGGCTGCCATCGGGGCCAGCGCTGCCTCGGCGGCCGTCCGGTAGCGGGTCTCGCCGGTGAGGGCCGCCAGGCGCAGCAGCACGACCGTGGCCATGGCACCACCGGAGGGCAGGGCGTTGTCCTGCAGGCTGCGTGGTCGTGCCACGAGCGGCTCGGCGTCATCGGCCGTGTCGCAGAAGCCGCCGTCGTCGGCACTGAAGTGGGCCAGCACCAGGTCCGCCAGCTCACGCGCAGCTACGAAGAAGCGCTCCTCGAAGGTGGCCTCGTAGAGCGCGAGCAGGCCGTCGGCGAGGTGGGCGTGATCCTCGAGGACGGCAGCGTGCTGGGCGCGGCCGTCCTTCCAGGAGCGCAGCAGGCGTCCCTCGGGCGTGCGCAGCTCACGCAGGATGAAGTCGGCGACCTCGGTCGCCATCTCCATGAAGGGCGGCTCGCCCAGCGCCCGTCCAGCGTCGGCGAGGGCCGCCAGGGCCAGCCCGTTCCAGGAGGCCAGCACCTTGTCATCGCGAGCCGGCTGGGGCCGACCATCACGGCGCCGGAGCAGCTCGACGCGCGCCTGGGAGAGGGCCTCGTGGATCTCGTCGCGGGGCCGCTCGAACTCCACGGCCAGGGACGTGTCGTCGCGGACGCGCTCCAGGATCGTCCGGCCCTCCCAGTTGCCGCTCTCCGTGACGCCGTAGGCGGCCTCGAAGAGCGGGGCATCACCAGCCAGGAGCTCGCGGATCTCCACCGCGTCCCAGACGTAGGTGAGGCCCTCCACGCCATCGGTGTCGGCGTCCAGGCTGGAGGCGAAGGCACCGCCGGGTGGGTGGCGCAGCTCGTGAGCCACGAAGTCGAGCGTCTCGCGGGCCACGTAGGCATAGCGCTCATCGCCGGTCACCTGGAAGGCGTGGCTGTAGACGCGCGCCAGCTGGGCGTTGTCATAGAGCATCTTCTCGAAGTGGGGGACCAGCCAGCGCGCGTCGGTCGAGTAGCGGGCGAAGCCACCACCGAGGTGGTCGTAGATGCCGCCATCGGCCATGGCGTCGAGGGTGCGTTCGGCCATGAGGCGCGGCTCGCGTGCGCCGGTCCGGACGTGCTCGCGGAGCAGGAACTCGATGGCCATCGGCTGGGGGAACTTGGGCGCCGCGCCCCAGCCGCCATGCCGGGCGTCGAAGGCGGCCTGCAGGCCGCGGACGGCCGTGGCGAGGCGCTCGGATGGGCCGGGTCGAGAGCTGTGGGGCGCCGCGTCTCGCTCGTGCTCCAGGGCCTCGAGCAGGCGTGCCGGGAGGTCCTGCCCGGCGCGGATGTGCGTTGCGATGCTGGTCGCGGCCTCCTCAATCTCGCCGCGGCGCTCCGCCCAGGCACGGGCCATGGCGGCCAGCAGCTGCCGGAACGAGGGCATGCCGTGGCGCGGCTGATCGGGGAAGTAGGTGCCGCCGTAGAAGGGCCGACCGTCAGGCGTCGCAAAGACGCTCATGGGCCAGCCGCCCTGCCCGGTCAGCGCCTGGACGGCGTCCATGTAGACGGCATCGAGGTCGGGGCGCTCCTCGCGGTCGACCTTGATGGCCACGAAGTGCTCGTTGAGGTCTGCCGCCGTAGCCTCATCCTCGAACGATTCACGTTCCATGACGTGGCACCAGTGGCAGGCCGCGTAGCCGATGGACAGGAAGATGGGCCGGTCGAGCTCGTGGGCGCGAGCCAGGGCCTCCTCACCCCAGGGGTACCAATCCACGGGGTTGTGAGCGTGCTGCAGCAGGTACGGGCTCGTCTCGCCGGCCAGCCGGTTGGAGTGGTGCTGCGGCGGATGGCTGGGTCGGTCTGGGGAGGGCATGGCCAGCGCCATGGTACGTGGCCTCGCCGATCGACTCGCCCGCGGCCCGACTCCTCCGACTCCACGACACCCGCGCCGCGTTGTTCGGGTGCTTGGGCCTGGCCCGGGTGGCCCGGGTGACCCGGGTGGGAATGAGTCAGCCAAGCTGAAGCGCGGGCCCGGCCCTCCCATTCGCCCGCGACTCAAGGGGCCGTCACTTCGCGAAGTCAGTCACGGGTGACTCGGGTAGGCGATCCGAGACTGAGGACCGAGCGCTGCCTGGCGGATTCATTCCCAGTGGGGTCATTGCTGCTCCTGCTGAGGTCCTGCTGTACCGCGACGCGCTGCACCCGAGCGCTGGCAGGCGGCCAGACCTCAGAGCACGACGATGCCGTTACCCGGTGGCGCGGAGCCAGCGCGCAGAGCACGAAGGATCTGGCCCGTGTCGAACGGGAAGGTGCTCGCCAACGCGGCACGATGCTCTCGTAGCACGCGGCGGTTGTGATGGCTCGAGGTGACGAGCAGGAGGACGTGCGGGACGCCGCTGTCCCGCCGCTTGAGCTCGGTGCGTCGCTGCACCTGCTGGACATCGTGCAGTCGCGTCTCCGCGTCGACACCGATACGCGCCGGACCGTCTAGGACGGCATCCCAGGCTCGCAGATCGCCAGGCCCGGCGACCGGCACCTCTGACCGCCACCTGTAGCTCCCATGGATCGCAGCACGCAACGCTTGGAGCAAGCGCAGATGACCGGCATCGCGGACAGGCGAGCCCTCTGGGTAGACCTTGATCACGAGACGCAAGCCGAGCGCCGCACAGTGCGTCGCCAGCTCGTCGATCCTTGGCGCCGGGTCCTCCAACCGCTCCGTGCGGCTCACGCGCGACTGGCTCAGTCGCGCAGCCCGTGCGACGTGGCGCTGGCTCAACCCTGCGGAACGCCGGGCATCGAGCAGCTCCCTGCCGACCACCTGGCGCAGGTCCGCGGCCTGTCGGATGCCTCTATCTCTCGCCCTCTCGATGCTCGCCATCTGCTCATCGTGGCCGCGCGCGCTGCCCCGGGCCTTCACCACCACTTTGCGCTGACGTGTAGGGTCCCCCCATGGGCGCCCACACATTCCGCCTGGCTGCCGTCGTGCTGGCGGCGGGTGCTGGCTCGCGGTACGCGCCGCTGCCGGGCACCAAGCTGCTGGCCGACCTCGACGGGCAGCCGCTGCTGGCACACGTCCTCGCGGCGGTGCGCTCGTTCGGTCCTGAGGCCACGGTGGTCGTGCTCGGCCACGGAGCGGCCGACATCGAGCGCCATATCCACTGGCAACGCGAGCTGCGGGTCATCAATCCGGTGCCAGAGCGCGGTCTCGCCTCGTCGCTGCAGGTCGGCATCCGGACGCTGAGGGGGCTCCCCCGATCGCTCGATGGCACGTTCATCGTGTTGGGCGACCAGCCGCGCCTCCAGCCGGCGGTCATGCGCGCCCTGGCCGAGGCAGCCACGCGCGAAGGTCACGAGGGTCATTCGCTGCTCGTGCCCCGCTACACGGACGAGCCGGGGCCGCGGAACCCGGTGCTGCTCAGGCGCTCGGCTTGGGGCTGGGTCGATGATCTGGACGGTGACCGCGGCCTGGCCACGCTCATCGACTCAGGGCCTGGATCGGTGCTTGACGTCCCGGTCGGCGGGGTCATGCCCGACGTGGACGAGCCGGGCGACCTGGCGCGTCTGCGGAGCAGGCCCGGCTGACGACCCTCAGCCCCATCTGGCGCGCCTGCGGACCGGGCCCGGCTGACGACCCTCAGCCCCATCTGGCGCGCCTGCGGACCGGGCCGAGCTGACGACCCCCGCGCCGCATCGCCCCGCGGTACCCCGGCAACGGCCGACCTACCAGCCGCCCTCCTCGCGGAGCAGGCGATGCAGGACGCGCCCGCTCACCGAGCGCCGATAAGCGGCCGTCGAGCGGACATCGTCGATGGGCGTGATCTCCTCGGCCAGCACCACTGCGGCCTCGTCGGCGACGGCCTCGCGCGGGGCGGCCCCCTCCAGCACGGCCTCCGTCCGCCCGGCGCGGATGGGCGTCGGCGCCACCGATCCGAGGGCCAGGCGCACCTCCGTCCAGGAGGGGCCGTCATCGCGGTAGCTGAGGGCCATGACGACCTTGGAGATGGCCTGGGCTGCCCGTCCGCCGACCTTGCGGAAGCGGGTGCGGCGGCCGCGCTCCACGGGGAAGCGCACGCGCAGCAGCAGCTCATCGGGCTGCAGCGCCGTCTGCCGATAGCCGGTCCAGAACTCGCGCGCCGGGATCGACCGCTGCCCGGCCGTCGAGCCGACGTCGAAGGTGGCGTCCACGGCCAGCAGGACAGGCAGCGAATCACCCGCCGGCGAGGCGTTGCAGATGTTGCCGCCGATGGTGCCGCGGTTCTGGATCTGGGCCGCGCCGATGGTGGCCGCGGCCTCGGACAGTGCCGGCAGTCGCGCCCGGATGACCGGGGAGTGGCGCAGCTCCGTCCACGTCGTGAGGGCCCCGATCGCCACGTCGTAGCCGTCATAGCCGACACCCCGCAGCTCGTCCAACCGCCAGAGGTCCAGCACCGCAGCCGGGGGCTCCACGACGTCCGCCTCCAGCTGGACCATGAGGTCGGTGCCACCGGCCAGCGGTCGGTAGCTGCCACCAGCCATGAGCTCGAAGGCTGCGGTCAGCGTGGCCGGGCGGACGACCGGCGGCTCGAGGCTCATGGCGTGACCACGCTCGGGTCGATGACGACCAGCGTGGTGGCGTAGCACGGGACGAGGCCTCGATCTCGCGAGAGCAGGCGGTCCGCCTGCGTCAGTGCGTGCGCGCCCACCAGGAAGTCCGGCACGAGCCGTGCGCGACCGCCACCCTCCGAGCGATCGCGGTGCCCGGTCTCACCCCCGAGACGCGTGGCCTCCTGGCTCGGTGAATCGCAGGTCAGGCCGAGGTTGTCCATCGCCACCGCCAGGTCCTGCGCGGACGCGATCACGCTCGTCCACCACGTTCGAGGGCTGCCAGCTCGATGGCCTCGATGATCTTGGTGTAGCCCGTGCAGCGGCAGAGGTTGCCGGCGATGGCGCTGCGGATATCCTCCTCGTCGGACCCGCCACCGGCATCGAGGTAGGCCTGTGCGGCCATGAGCATGCCCGGCGTGCAGATGCCGCACTGGGCGCCGCCGGCCTCCAGGAACGCCTGCTGCAGGGGGTTCAGCGCCTCGGTCTGGGCATCGGACAGGCCCTCGACCGTGCGGACATCGGAACCATCCACCTGGCAGACCGGCACGAGGCAGCTGTCCACGACGAGTCCGTCCACGATGACCGAGCAGGCGCCGCATTCGCCCTCGCCGCAACCCTCCTTGGTGCCGGTCAGGCCGAGGTCCTCGCGCAGCACGTCCAGCAGGCGGCGCATGCCGGGCACGGCGACCTCGCGGGCTTCGCCGTTGACGCTGAAGCGGTAGCTGGTGTCGCCGCTGACAGGCTCTCGCACGGCGGTCATGCAGCACCCTCAGGTCCGCGCTCCAGCGTGGCACCCTCGGTCCCGCGGTCCACCGAAGCCAGCGTTTCCAGTGCCGAGAGCACGCGCTCGGGTGTCGCCGGCAGCTGCGTGATCCAGGCCCCCACGGCATCGTGGATGGCGTCGATGATGGCCGGTGCCACGACGTCCATGGGCAGCTCGCCGACGCCCTTGGCCCCGTGAGGCTCCCCGCTGAAGGGCTTCTCGACGAGGATGGCGGTGATGTCCGGGGCATCCATCGAGGTGGGGATGAGGTACGTCGAGAGGCGGTCGTTCAGGTAGCGGCCCTGCTCCACCTTCATCTCCTCGATGGTGGCGTAGCCGACGGCCTGCAGCGTGCCACCCTCGACCTGGCCCTCGGCGAGGATGGGGTGGATGACGCGGCCGATGTCGTCGGCCGAGACGACGCTGCGGACGTGGACCCCGCCCGTGTCGAGGTCGACCTCCACGCGGGCCACGGCACAGGCCCAGCCGAAGGCCGGGTAGGCGTCGCCCTGGTAGGTCACATCGTCGAAGTCGACGTCCGGATAGGGCTCGAACTGCTGGTCGATGCGGGTCGCGCCGTTCACCCGTGCGTCCTCGCGGTAGCTCTCGGCGAACGGCGCGCCGCATCTGGCCTCCACCGTGGCACGCAGCTTCTGGGCTGCCCGGATGACAAGGCCACCCACGATCATGGCCGTGCGCGAGGCCACGGTCGGGCCGCTGTCCGGCACGATCGAGGTGTCCACGGGCGCCATCTCGACCTCGCCCGGGTCGATGCCCAGGGCCTCCGCGGCCAGCATGGGGAAGATCGTCTTGGTGCCCTGGCCGATCTCGGTGTTGGCGATGAGGACACGGATGACCCCGTCGTCCCTGAGCTCGACGCCGGCCACGCTGGCAAGGCGCACCTCGCCACGGCCGGTGAAGCCGGCGCCGTGCCAGGCCAGGGCGATGCCGATGCCCGGTGCCGCATGGATGCGCGTCGAGCGCACGCCACGGCCAGCTTCGGCGGCCTGAGCCCAGCGGATGGCACGTGTCTGGTGGCTGACCTCGCGAACGCGCTCGTACTCGGCGGACTCGACGGCGCGCTCCAGGACCTCCGCAGCCGCGACCGATTCACGCAGCACCTGGCCCGTCGGCGTGACGCCGCCCTCCCGGTAGAGCCAGCGTTCGCGGAGCAGCGCGGGGGAGACGCCCAGCTGGTCCGCCACGCGCGCCACCTGGAGCTCCGCGGCGAACTCGACCTGGGGTGCCCCGAAGCCGCGGAAGGCGCCGTTGGGCGGCGTGTTGGTGGCCATGGCACGGCCGCGGATGCGCACGTTCGGGCACTCGTAGGGTCCGCCTGCGTGGAGGACGCCGCGCGACAGCACCACCGGCGTCAGGGTGCAGTAGGCCCCGCCGTCCATGACGATCTCGATGTCCTGGGCCACGAGTCGACCGTCGGCATCCACGCCCGTGCGGTGCCGGACCACCGCGGGGTGGCGCTTGGTGGTGGCCGAGATGTCTTCGTGACGGTCGTAGATCATGCGTACGGGCTTGCCCACCCGCTGTGCCAGCAGGGCTGCGTGGATGGCGAGGATGGAGGGGTACTCCTCCTTGCCGCCGAAGCCGCCACCAGTCTCCGCCTGGGTGATGACCGCCTGGCTGTCACTCAGGGCCAGGGCCCGCGTGAGCGCCTCGTGGACGTAGTAGGGGCACTGCATGGAGCCGGTGATCGTGATGCCCCCGTCCGGCCGTGGCTCCGCGATCATGGCCTGGTTCTCGATGTAGAGCTGCTCCTGGTGGCCGACGCGGTACTCGCCCTCGACCACGAGCGCGGCTTCCGCGAAGCCGGCATCGAGGTCGCCCCTGCTGATCTCGTAGGCCGCGAACTGCTGGTTGGAGGCGAGCGGGTCGAACACGGGCTCCAGCGGCTCGGTGCTCAGCTGGATCCGGCGCCTGGCCTCGCGCAGCGTGGCCTTGTCGGGGGCTGCCACGAGGGCCACGGGCTCCGCGTGGTGGCGGATGACGCCAGCGGCGAGGGCTGGCATGTCCTCCTTGAGCGAGCTGACGATGTTGTCGCCAGGGATGTCCGCCGCGGTCATGACGACGACCGACGACCAGTCGAAGTCCGGGTCGAGCTCGAGGCCGAGCAGGCGCGCGTGCGCCTCAGTCGAGCGGATGGTGGCGCCATACCAGGCGCCGGGGAAGACCAGGTCGTCCGTGTAGCGAGCCTTGCCGGTGAGCTTCTCGGGGCCTTCGCGGCGGAGTGGCGCCGGCCGGGCGCGCCCGAGGGTCGGGATGGGCGCCTGTCCGGGCACCGTCACCGGCAGGACGACCGGAGCGTCCGTCAGGGCACGCCGCGGCCCCGCGACCTGGCTCACGCTTGCTGCTCCCTCATCGCGCCATTCTGCCCGGATTCCGAGGGCGTGGCGAGCCTCCCCCGGGCAGCTGGATGAACCGCCGGCGCCTCAAGATGCTCTGATGTTCCTCATCAGGCATGGTTGACAGTAGATGTCAAGCGGGCATACCATCCGCCGGAGATGACAGCTGCATTCTTTGTCACGCTGCGCGAAGGCCTCGAGGCGGCGCTCATCATCGGCATCATCGTCGCCTACCTGGTGAAGGTTGGCCGTCGTGACGCCATCCGCATGGTGGCTTACGGCGTTGCGGCTGCGGTGGCCCTCTCGCTGGCCGTGGGCATCGTGGTCTTCGCCACCGTCGGTGAGCTGCCCGAGGTGGCACAGCAGACCTTCGAAGGCATCGCCGCCCTCTTGGCGGTCATCGTCCTGACGTGGATGCTCTTCTGGATGCGCCGGCAGGGTCGAGCTATCAAGGGAGACCTGGAGGCCAGCGTGGCATCCGCGCTCCATCGCGGCTCGACACTGGCGCTCGTGGGTCTGGCATTCGTGGCCGTGGTCCGGGAGGGCCTGGAGACGGTCCTCTTCATGCTGGCCATCGTGGGCTCCTCGGAGGATATGGTGGCGACCATCCTCGGCGCGGTCCTCGGGCTCGTGGTGGCGGTCGCCATCGGCTACGCCATCTTCGCCATGGGCGTGCGTGTCAACCTGCGCCAGTTCTTCACCGCCACCGGCATCCTGCTCATCTTCGTGGCGGCTGGCCTGTTGGCCTACGCGGTCCACGAGTTCACCGAAGCTGGCTGGCTGCCTGAGACTGCGGTGGCCTTCGACCTGTCCGGCGTCCTCTCTCGCGACGGGCTCATCGGCTCCATGCTGGCCGGCCTCTTCGGCTACCGTCCGGCGCCGACCTGGTCGGAGCTCGTGGCCTACTTCGCCTACCTCATCCCGGTCCTGGTCATCTTCCTGGCGCCTGCGCGCGAACCTGCCCGCCTCGCGGTCGCGGGCGAGTAGCGCTGGGCCTCCGGACGACCGGATCCGGAAACGCCGGGTCCCGCACCCGGAGCCGTCGCGACTGGGTAGCATTGCGCCCATGTACGAACTGTGGCTCTTCCTGCACGTCCTCGGCGCCATCGCGGCCTTCGGCTTCGGCTTCTACGCTCCGATCTTCGGGTCGGCCGCGGCCCGCGAGCCCGAACATGGCAACTGGTACATGCGCGCTTCGAGGCGCGTCTCCAACGGGGTGCTCATTCCGGTCGCCATCTCGATGGCGATCACCGGCACGCTCCTGGTCGTCGAGACCGGCGGCATGCGCCGCTTCGAGCAGCCCTGGCTGACGATCTCGCTCGTCCTCTACGTCGTCGCCCTGGGCATCATCTTCCTCGCCCAGCGGCCGGCCCTCGCCAAGGTCATCGAGCTGACCTCCGGACCGCCCGCGCCTGCCGGCCTGCCCGCGCCAGCCGGCCCGCCGGCCGAGGTCCCCGCCCTGCTGCGCAGGTTGCGGCTGCTGGGCTACGTGCTGCTGGCCCTGGTCATCGCCATCGTGGCGCTGATGGTCTGGAAGCCGGTCCTCTAGTCGTCGGTCCCCGGGGCGCCGGTCCCCAGGGCGGTCTGCTGCCGGCTGGTGCGCCCTTCCTCCAGCAGCAGGGCCGAGAGGCGCAGGTAGCGCTGATAGACAGCCTCGTACCGGGCCGAGCGCTCCGCATCGGGTTCCGTCGTGCGCAGCGGAGGGCGGGCCGCCTCACTGGCCTCCGCAAAGCCACCGTAGAAACCGGCCCCGATACCCCCCAGGAGCGCGGCGCCGACGCCGCTCCGCTCGGGTGCATCGACGTATGCCAGGGGCTCGGCAAACACGTCGGCGAGGATGCTGCGCCACAACGGGCTGGCCAGGCCGTTGCCCGTCGCCAGCCACGCGTCACAGTGCCCGCCTGCGTCGTCGATGGCGTCTCGCGTCGCTCGCAGCGAGCAGGCCACGCCCTCCAGCACGGCGCGCGCGAGATGGGCGCGACGGTGGTGGAGGGTGAGACCGACGAAGGCGGCCGTGGCCTCCGGATCCATGATCGGCGAGCGTTCACCCACCAGGTAGGGCAGGAAGAGCAGGCCCTCCGCACCATCGGGCACGTCGCGAGCCAGCCGATCGAGATGGGCGTATGGGTCCTCTGACTGCAGGCGCAGCCGGTCGCGCAGCCAGCGCAGCGAGAGTCCGGCAGACAGCGTCGCCCCCAGCTGGTACCAGCGCTCCGGCGCGGCGTGGCAGAAGGTGTGGATGCGACCTGCGCTGTCGGCCAGCGGCTGGTCGGTCGCGACCATGATCTGCCCGCCCGTACCCAGGGTCACCGAGCCATTGCCCGGATCGAGGAGGCCATTGGCTATCGCCTGGGCAGGCTGGTCGGCGCAGCCCGCCACCACGAGGACGCCAGGCTTGAGGCCCAGTTCCGTCGCCGCGGCGCGGGTCAGCCGGCCCGCCACCGCACTCGACTCGAGCAGGGGCGGCAGGAGCCGCTCGGGCACGCCCAGGCTGGCACAGAGCTCGGATGACCAGGTCCGGGCGGCGATGTCGAAGAGCGCCGTCGCCGAGGCATCGCTGATGTCGGAGGCGACCTCCCCGGTGAGACGCAGGCGCAGGTAGTCCTTGGGCATGACGGCCACGGCAGCGGCATCGAGTCGCGCCGGGTCGTGACGCTGCAGCCAGACCATCGTGGGAGCCATGAAGCCGGCGGCGGGGCGCGTTCCGGCGATAGAGAGGAAGGTCCCGACGCCGACCTGGGCCTCGAGCTCGGGGATCAGGCTCGCCGTGCGCTGATCGGCCCAGGTGATGGCGTGGCCCACCGGCCTGTGCTTGGCATCGAGCAGCGCGAAGCCATGCATGTGGCCGTCGAGGCCGATGGCATCCACCTCGTGGACGCGGGCCTTGTGCATCGCCGCGCGCACCGCCATGACGGTGTTCGACCACCAGCAGGCTGGGTCCTGCTCAGCGCGGTTCGGCTCGGGCACTTCCATGGGGATCTCGCGCGAGCCGACCCCGAGGACCGTCCCGGCCTCGTCGATGACGACCGCCTTGACCGACGAGGTGCCGAGGTCGATGCCCAGCAGCGCGGCCATGGGTGAATGCTAGTCGCTGCTACTCCGCCAGGGGCAGCCGATTCCCACGCACCCAGGCGGCCTGGACCATGCCCGGGCGCTCGCGGAAGATGAGGCGGCTCACGACGTCCTCGACATCCCTGCAGGCATCAGCCCCCGGCGGCCGGCCGACCTCGACGTCGACGGCGATGACGTCGGCCTCCTTGCCGACCTCGAGCGAGCCGATGTCGGCATCCAGCCCGAGGGCCTCGGCACCCCCGAGCGTGCCCAGGCGCAGCCAGTCGAGCGGGCCTGGTGGTCGAGGGCCGTCAGGATCGAGCGCGTGGCGCGAGTTCTGCTGATAGAAGCCGTCGCGCATCTGGGTGAATACCGAGAGCTCCGGGGCGCCGGCCACGTCCGTGCCGAGACCCACCCGGATGCCCTCGGCGCGGTAGCGCGCGAGGGGCATGACGCCGCTGCTGATGAACATGTTGCTGACCGGGCAGTGGGCGATCGCGGAGTCTGTCTCCACGACCCGCGCCACCTCGCGGTCGGAGAGGTGGATGGCGTGTGCCAGGAGGGCCCTGGGGCCCAGGGCGCCGGCGCGGTCGTAGACGTCGAGGTAGTCGAGGGCGTCGGGGAAGAGCCCGGCGACGGCGGCGATCTCGCGGCGGTCCTCGGAGAGGTGCGTCTGCCAGGTGGCGCCGTAGTGGTCGGCCAGGGCGGCCGACTCGCGGAGCAGGTCCGCGCTGCAGGAGACCGCGAAACGCGGCGTGAAGGCGTAGCGAAGGCGGCCATCGGCGGCACCGTGCCAGCGTTCGCAGAGCTCGGCCGACTGGCGAAGGCTCGTCTCCAGCCGCTGCTCGGGGCGCAGGCGGTCGTCGTAGCTGGCGCGATCCATCATGACCTTGCCGATGAAGGCGCGGATGCCGTGCGCCTCGGCGGCCCGGAAGCAGACATCCAGGCTGTCCGCCCAGATGGCGCCGTAGCCGGCGAAGGTGGTGGTGCCGGCGGCCGCCATGGCTGCGTAGACCTGCGGGGCGAGGCGGGCCGCCGTCGAGGCGTCGAAGTCGCGCTCGAGTGGGAAGACGTAGCGCTCCAGCCAGGCCAGCAGGTCCATGCCGGC
>JBFYUV010000034.1:0-8016 GCA_041299865.1 Chloroflexota bacterium | reverse complement strand
CGAGGCCGCCGGCCACCAGGAGCCAGGCGGGGTCGAGGGCTGGGCTGCCGCCCGCGCCGATCGCCTCGCCCAGCGCACCGCTGCCCTCGGCGCTGGCCCCCGACCCGGCGGCGGACGCCAGCAGGCCGACGACGAGGAGGGTCGCTCCGATGATGACCGGTCCCACGATGGCCAGGCGGAGCTCGGGCTTCGTGACCGGCAGTGGCCGGCGCACCATGGCCGCCGCCAGCAGGCCCGTGAGCAGCAGCATCAGCAGCAGGAAGACCCAGTTGCGGGCAGGGTCGTCCACGGGCGCGGGGCGGACGGCCATGGCGCCCAGCAGCGCCGTCAGGACGATCATGCCCAGCAGCGCCATGATGCGCCCCAGGCCGGAGCGCAGCAGCACGAGCAGCAGCAGGCCGCCGATGGCATAGAGGGCCACCCACTTGGAGGCCAGGGCGAGACCGAGCGCGATGCCGGTGCCCGCCAGAAGGGCGATGGCGGTCCAGGGACGCCGGGGCCGGAGGTACAGCGGCGCGAAGAGCAGCGCCGCTGTGACCAGGAAGGTGGTCACGTAGACGTCGTTCATGCCGATCCGCGCGTTGGCGAAGAGCATGCCCTCGGCAACGACCAGGGTCGCGGTCAGCACGGCGACGCTTCGCCGGGCGAAGAGGACGCGCGCCAGCAGGTAGAGCAGGCCGGCCATGAGGGCGCCCATGAGCATGCCGGGCAGCCGCCAGCCGAAGGCGTTGCCGTCGATGCCGATCCTTGCGAAGCCCCCGTCCGCCGTCACGGCCAGGAGTTCGCCGCGGTCGCGGTCGGGGTGCTCCGGCTGTGTGTCGGCGAGCAGGACGCTCGGCTCCGCGGGCAGCGGCACGTCCGCGAACACGGCGTTGCCGTGCGGCTCGACGACGTAGACCGTGGGTCCGCCCGTCGGGGAATCACCGAGCACGTGAACCAGGTTGGCCGGCTCGTTCCAGGCCACCCGGCGGACCGCGCCCGGCATCGTCAGTGTCTCCGGAAGCCCGGGCCCGCCCTCCAGCAGCGCCACGATCTCCAGGCGGTCACCGGCGGTGGCGTACAGCGTCGGCGTGTCGAGGCCGTCCGTGACCAACGCCAGCGAGGTGACCGCGTCCTCGGTGGGCACCTCGGCGATGAGGTCCAGCGTCCAGGCATCCAGGATGGAGATGCCGCGGTGGTCCGCGACTGCCAGCAGGGGTGCCGACTCGATGCTCGTCCCGTCCAGGCCGCCCTCGTCGATGGCCTCCTGAACACGCTTCAGCGCCGCCTCGTCGAGGTAGGCGTCCGCGACCACGAAGCCCTCGGCCTCGAAGAGTCGCTCGAGGCGATCCACCTCGCCGGCGGGAGCCGGCTCCGTCGTCGCTGGCGCCGCAGCCCCCGACCCACTGGCCTGGCTCGCACCGTCGAGGGCGCGGGCCAGGCGTCGGGCGGTCTGCGGCCGGTCGGAGAGCTGGCGGGTGTCCACGACGACACGCTCCTCCCAGGGCAGCGCCAGGGCGTCCGAGGCAGCGAACGAGAAGCGTTCCGAGAGCGGCGCCCCGCTCTCCGTGTCGAAGGTGCTGATGGAGCCGGTGCTGATGGCCAGCAGCGATGTGTCGGTGACGACGAGTCGTTCGACCGGGGTGCCGGGGCCGGCAGAGAACGCCTCCAGCCGGCCGTCGTCGGCCTGGTCGTCGGGGCGCGCCTCTAGACCGGTGGTGTCCAGGCGGAAGAGGCCGCCGGCCGGGTCGGCGAGGTAGAGGGTGTGGCTACCCTCGTCGATGGCGAGGGCCGTGGCAGCGATGGGCAGCTCCTTGACGAGGGCGTCGCTGGCCAGGTCGTAGACCTGCAGCGCCGACCCGGTGGCCACGTAGAGGCGGTCGCCCGCGCTCGGCGCCGCCCCGTCCGATGTCGACCAGGCGCGCTCGATCACCGCATCCACGACGGGGCTGCCCAGCTGCCCGGTGGCGGTGACCTCGTTGCCCCCGGCCAGCCGGATGCCCCAGGCCATGGCGTACTTGGCAAGGTGGGGGTGGGTGAACTCGTAGATGGCGTGCGGTTGCCCGTACTCCCAGTCCTGCAGGAACTCGGTCGCGGTACGGGCGTGGTAGACCTCGTCGAAGTACATGCCCACCGGCTGCTCGAGCCGGTAGCCGCGGACCAGCACGGCCACGAGGACCAGGCCGATGACCATGAGCACGTCGTAACGGTCGAGGCGCCCGCCGCGCTCGCCGGCCAGCAAGGCGCTGCGGTCTGCGCGGATGGACGGTCGCGAGAGCCGGTGGACGATCCAGTCGAGGACGCCCGGCCCGCGCGCCCAGCCGGGGTCGGCTCGATCCTCCGCGTGCACGGTCGGAGCAGGGTAGCCGTGTCCCATCACGGGCAGGGGCTGCCGCGAAGCGTCGGGCGGGCCATCGCTGGTCGCCAGGCCCCTCGTGTCGGGGGCCGCCCACGCTGCCGTGGGGCCAGGCCATGTACCCGCGGGACCCGCAGCCGGCCATGGCTGGGGCGCCAGCCGCCCGATGGCAGGCGCGGCCGGACGCGCAACCTCGTCGAAGGCGTCCGGGCTGCTGCGCAGCGAGGGTCGCAGCTGCCAGGCCGCCCAGAGGCCCACGGCCGTCTGCAGCAGTGCTGAGGCGGCCACCAGCGGCGTGGTCCGGAACCACTCACCCAGGGGCAGGCCGGTGACGTTGTCCGTGCCGTAGAGCGGCACGGTGAGGATGGCGTGGAGGTTGATGAAGGTGCCCACGCTGAGTACCAGCAGCGCGATGGCCCAGCGGCCCGAGGCAACGGCCAGGATCGGCAGCAGTGCCACGGCTGGGAAGATGTAGCGCTCGTGGACACGGGTGGGCAGGATGAAGAAGGCGATGGCCAGGAAGGCGGCCGCCACGAGCAACGTCCAGCGGTCATCGCGGACGGCGCCACGCACGGCGCCCCAGAGGAAGCCGCCGACGAGGAGCACGGCGCCGATGGCCACCCCAGGGATCGGCCCCAGCAGCGGCACGGTGTCGTCAGACCAGGACAGCGACTCGGCCAGCGATGGCGCGCCGCCGGACCCGACGAGAGCCCAGACGTTGAAGGCGTTGACGCTCAGATAGGCGTAGCCGCCGGCCGTACCGAGCATGCGCTCGAGGTACTCGTAGGGGCCCATGCCGAAGGGCAGCGCCAGCGCGAAGAAGGCGACCCCAGCAGCGAGGATGGCGGTGAGCAGCCGAAGCGGTCCCTGGTGGCACGTCAGCCAGGACGCCAGCGTGTGTGGTGCCCAGGGCGCGTGCCGTGGCCCTGCGCCGGGCCGCACGAGGTGCCGCTTGATGAGCGTGAGCGCCACCAGGGGGATGAGTACGACCCCGAACTGGGGCTTGACGAGCGCGGCCGCCGCCGCCAGGGCCGCGGCGCCCTCACTGTTGCCGCGGATGAGAGCAGCCGTGCCGAGCAGCACGAGGAGGGCGCCAGCGGCGTCACTCTGGCCCCAGAGGGCCGAATCGTAGAAGGACACGGGGTTGAAGACGAAGAGCGCAGCCGCCGCGAGGGCCATGGCCTCGGCACGCCGGCCGGGCCAGGCCCAGCCCAGCACGAGCCGGTAGATGACGTACCCGACCGCCAGGTCGAGCAGGATGGGCGGCAGCTTGACGAGATCGGAGGCCATGGCGGCGGGATCGGGGGCCTGGCTCGCCAGCAGGCCGATGGGCCAGAGGAGATAGAGGTAAGCAGGCGGGTAGTCAGCGAACCCGGCGTTAGCGTAGAAGCCGTTCGCGCCGTGCTCGCCCAGCGTCAGGGCCCACGAGGCGTAGGAGGCCACGTCCGTCTCGAAGCCCGAGGACGGGAAGAGCACGTATGCGATAGTTAGTCGCAGTGCCAACCCGCCGAGCAAGAGGACGATGAGAGCGGGGCTCGCGGCGAGCGCTCGGAGGGGGCGGACCGACTCCCCGGGGATGCGGCCGACCCCTTGCGCCAGGGTCGATGTCACCGGCGACGTCCTGCCTCCTGGGGAAAGAGCGATGAGGTGAGCGCGAGTATATCAACGGGCCCCGCCGGCACCCCTGCCGGCACCCCCGCCGCGGTCGCGGCCCCGCCCGGCCCGGACGACGAAGGCCTCGGCCCCGGGGGGCGGCTGGAGGCTCTCTTGCAGCGCCTCGACCCCGCCTGGGTGAGTGTGGCGCTCTTCGCCCTGTCGCTCGTGGTCTACGTGGGCTCCAACCTCCAGCGGACCGACGTCTACGATCACTTCGTCTGGCAGGCTGACGCCTTCCTCCAGGGGCGGGCCGAGATCGCGTACCCGGTCACCGAAGGGCCGTACCGGAACGACTACTTCCAAGACGTCCTGCCGCTGGACGGAGGCCTGGCACAGATCCCGTTCCCTCCCCTCCCCGCCATCCTGCTGCTGCCTTTCGTGGCCGTCTTCGGGCTCGGCACCAACGGCGCCGCGGTGGCCGCGGTACTGGGCGCGGTCAATGTCGTGCTCTGCTGGGTCATGTTGCTGGGCGTCACGCCGCGGCGCTCGGCGGCGCTGCTGGGCACGCTCTTCTACGGCTTCGGGACGGTGGCCTGGTACGCGGCCATGCTGGGCACGACCTGGTTCCTCGCCCACGTGGTGGCATCCACGTTCCTGTTCCTGGCCATCGGCGTGGCCGTCCGCGCCGATCGCGAGACGCTCCGTGCCAGGATCGCTGGCCACGGCCGCGGGCTGCGCCGCCAGCTCCTGGCCGGGCTGCTCTTCGGCATGGCCGGGCTGGCCCGCCTGACGACGCTCTTCGGCGCGCCCTTCTTCGTCTTCGTCGGCGGCGGGGGCACGTGGCTGCGGCGTAGCATGGCAGCCGGGGCCGCCGCCCTGGTCCCCGTGCTGCTGCTGCTCCTCTACAACGTGGCCACCACGGGCCACCTCTTCCACCCCGCCTACGAGCACCTCTACCGCGTCGAGTACCGGCCGCGCCCGGAGATGGTCAACCCCGCCTGGGGTATCGAGGACCCGCGCTACATCCCGCAGAACGCCGGCGTCATGCTGGCGTGGCCACCGGAACGCCCGCTGCTCGACGATCCGGCTTGCGCGGGTCGGCCGCTCGACGTCGGCGCGCTCATCGACCGCGACTGCCCGCTCCTGCGGCCCGACCCGCTGGGCATGAGCCTGCTGCTGACGAGCCCCGCCTACCTGCTGGCGCTGCCGGTGCTGCTGCGATCGTGGCGCCGGCGCATCGTGGCTGGCAGTGCCCTGGCCGTCCTCTCCATCGCCCTCATCGACCTCATGCACTTCAGCCAGGGCTGGGTCCAGTTCGGCTACCGCTTCAGCAACGACTTCGCGCCCTTCGCGGTCGTCCTCGTGGCGCTGGGCATCGCCAGACTCGGGGTGGGCGCCGTCAGCCTGGGCCTGGTGACCCTCTCGATCGCCATCAACGCCTGGGGCGTCTACTGGGGCGTGACGCTGGGGTGGTGAGCGCGAGGGGCGGTGCGCAGGGCCACGACGGCCCGGTTGCAGGTCGCCCGCTGCTGGCCTTCGCCCTCGTGGCGGGCATCGCCCTGCTCCTCTACGTGCCCACCCTGATGCCCGACGTGGGCACCTGGGACACGGCCGAGTTCCAGGCTATCGGGCCCGTGCTGGGCATCGCCCATCCCACCGGCTACCCGGCCTACACCCTGCTGGCCTGGCTGGCATCGGTCGTCCTTCAGCCCTTCGGCAACGAGGCCTTCCGGGCCAACCTGCTCTCGGCGCTGCTGATGGCCGGCGCAGCCGGGCTCCTCGCCGTCCGTGTCGTGCAGGCCACGCGACGCTGGCCGCTGGGCGTCCTGGCCGGCGTCGTGTTCATGGCGACGCCCATCGCCTGGCGCCTCTCCACGCGGGCCGACGCGCATGCGCTGCACGCCCTCCTGGCGGCACTCATCCTGGTGCTGCTGGCGAGCTGGCAGCAGCACCACGGCCGCGGCGACGCGCGGGCTGGGCGCTGGCTGATCGCAGCGGCCTTCGTCTATGGGTTGGCGCTGGGCAACCACGCGCTCTCGCTGCTCCTGGCGCCGGGCATCGCCGCCTTCGTCCTGCTCGTGGCACCGCGCATCCTGTGGCAGCGCTGGCGCCTGGTCCTGGGCTGCCTGGCCGTCCTGGCCCTGACCACCGTGGCCGTCTACGCCTACCTGCCCCTGCGCTCGGCGATGGACCCACCTCTCGACTACGCCGACACCGAGACCTGGAGGGGCTTCTGGTACGTAGTGCTGGGGCAGCAGTTCCAGCGCTCCGTGGGTGGGCTGCCGGCGGTCGTGGACATCGTGACCGGGGCCTGGGACATGGTCGTGGGCAACATCGGACCGCTGGCCATCCTGGTGCCGGCCGGGGCCATCCTCGGCGCCGTCCGCCACCCGCGCCTCATCGCCCTGACCGGCCTCTGGTTCATCTGCACCTGGCTCTTCGCGCTGGGCTACCCCAACGCCTCCATCGAGCGTTACTACCTGGTGCCCCTGATGGCCGCCGCCACCTGGGCGGCCCTCGCGGCGGACGCGGCATGGGACGCGCTCCTGGCCCTCGTCAGGATGCCACCGCGTGCCGCAGCCAGCCCGGCGCCGAGCCCGGATGCCGGCCCAGCTCCAGGCACCGATGCTGTCCCAGCTCCAGGCACGGATGCTGTCCCAGCGCGGGGCCGGGCGACAGACGTGGCAGCACGCGCTCTGCCCTTCGGTCTCATGGCCGTCCTGCTGGCGACGAGCCTGGCCGTGCTTCCGGAACGGCGGGCCGGCGCAGACGCCTCGGACGAGACCTTCGGGCGCGACTGGCTGGAGGCGACCCTCGCCGCCCTGCCACCCGGCGCCACGGTCGTCTCGTGGTGGTCGTACTCGACGCCGCTCTGGTATGGCCGCTGGGTGGAGGGCCGTCGGCCGGACATCGTCATCGTGGACGACCACGACGTCCGCGAGGCGGGCTATGGGACGGCGGAGGGCGCCATCGACCACTTCCTGGACCGCGGGCCCGTCTACGTCATCCGTCTCGAGCGGGACCTGCCCGCCCTGACCGATCGGTACGAGCTCGAGCGGGTCGAGGACGTGCCCAGTCCCGGCGACCTCTACCGCGTCGTCGGGCGGCGCACGCAAGGATGAGGCCGGTGCGCATTAGGATGAGGGCGTGCCCGATCCGATGACCTCCAGTCCGCCGCCCGCGGCCGCCAGTCCGCCGCCCGAGCCGGGCCGCACGGCTGAGACCAACCGGGTCCCTGCGCTCAGCTACTTCTTCCCGGCCCATGACGAGGCTGAGAACATCGAAGCGCTCGTGGCGGAAGGGCTCCGTGAGCTGCCCGCGATGGCGGAGCTGTTCGAGATCGTCTGCATCGACGACGGCAGTCGCGACGGCACGGCCCAGATCGCCGACCGCCTGGCGGCCGAGCATCCCGACGTCGTGCGCGTCGTCCACCACGGCATCAACCTCGGGTATGGTGCCGCCGTGCGCTCAGGGCTGACGGCAGCGCGCTACCCGCTGGTCTGCTTCACGGACGGCGATCGCCAGTTCCGGGTGGCTGACCTGGCCTCGCTCCTGCGCCGCCTGGCGGATGGCCACCCCTCAGGCGAGCCGGCCGATGTCGTGGCCGGCTACCGCATCCGACGTGCCGACCCGCCCATCCGGCTGGCCTACGCGCGCGCCTATCGAGCCTGCCTGCGGCTCTTCTTCGGACTGGCCGTGCGCGACCCCGATTGCGCCTGCAAGCTCTTCCGCCGCAGCGCGCTGGAGGGCGTGCGCGTCGAGTCGGGCGGCGCCTTCCTGTCGGCCGAGCTGCTCATCAAGATCGGCGCACGAGGTGGGCGCATCGTGGAGCAGGGCGTGCCCCACCACCCGCGCACCGCCGGCCGGGCATCCGGGGCGGACCCGCGCGTGGTAGCCCGCGCGGTGCGGGACTTCTGGGCGCTGCGCCTGCGCCTCTGGGCGAACCCGCGGCGCGCGCTGCGACGCGGGGCAGCCATCCTCCCGGAAGCGGACGGGGTGGGCCCCTAGCCCTGAGCTCCTTCGTCCGGAGGCCGCTCGCCTGGCGGCCGATCCTCGCGGGGCCGGTCGTCAAGCGGGACGTCGAA
>JBFYUV010000032.1:0-3237 GCA_041299865.1 Chloroflexota bacterium | reverse complement strand
TCGAGGAACCGGTCCATGCGCGCGAGCTGCTCGCGCAGGTCCTGGATCTCGCGACCATCTCCGAGGGCTCCCTCGCATCGATGACCATGGTCTCGTCGTGGGCGAGGTTCAAGTAGACATCCCCGGCGTGCCCACGGGGGGCTTTAGCCCTGAGTAGGCCCGTCATCTGGGTCTACAGCTCGTTACTGAAACTCAGACAGCGTCAGAGACGACGCGAGAGGATCGCCAAGGCCACCGAGCAGGGACGGTCGACCACGACGCGTTCATCGACACGGCCATCGATCCGGGCACAGACCCGGGGCCCGCGTCGGAGATCATCCTTCCGTATCGGCGCACGGCATGGGACCCCGGGTTGCGAGGCGGCATCCCCGCGCCGGACGTGGCCTGCCCCTTCGAGGCGCCCAGCGTGTCGGACTTCGGTGCCGTGGGGGACGGCGGCCCGGGCCTGCCGCGCTACATCGACGGCTCGCGCACGCTCAAGGCGGGTTCGCGTGTCGAAAGCCGGGGGCCGCGAGGATGAAGGCGTCCTCGTGCGCAGGCGCCCGGAGAGGCCAAACCTGCCCAGCTTGCAGCCTTGTCGAGCGCATCGCTCTGGCCGCGATGGACAGCCTTATCGCGATGGTCGGCGCCCTGACATTGCGGTTGTGTCCGGGTTTGGGTAGAACCGCCAGGGAAAGCAGCCCAGTTCATGATCGTCGCTGTCGAGAGATCCCGCCTTCTGCCGTGCGCGCTGTGCGTGATGGGTGGTCTGTCCTTGCCGGTTCATCAGGGCTGCGCTGCGGACGACCCTCATCTCGAGTGGGAAATTGTCGAGAGCGACGCCTCATGGGGGCCCAGGGCCCAGCACACCAGCCTGGTCTTCGAGGATCGGATCTGGGTCATCGGCGGTCACGCGGCGGACGTCTGGTCCTCCCCGGACGGTCGGACCTGGCAGCTCGAGACCGATAGCGCTCCGTGGGGCGACAGGAGCCAGCACGCGAGCGTGGTGTTTTGTGGACGGATGTGGGTGCTCGCCGGTGAGGTCGGTGCGTCCCGGAATGACGTCTGGTCCTCTGCGGACGGCAGGACCTGGGATCTCGTCACCAGCGCTGCGGGGTGGAGCGAGCGCATCTCGCCCGTCGTGCTGGTCTTCCGGGATCGGCTGTGGGTGATCGGTGGATGCTGCCACGAGATGGGTGGCGTGAAGTCGTCGCAGGACGGCGAGAACTGGGTGTTCGAGTCCTACGTCCCCGCGTTCGATGAGAGATCCAACCACGCCGGAGTCGTCTTCGACGGCGCGATGTGGATATTCGGTGGAGCGGGCAGGAGCGATGTCTGGCGCTCGACCGACGGCGCCGACTGGGAGCAGGTGACGCCGGAGGCGCCATGGAGTGGGCGCTGGTCGCATTCCGCGGAGGTGTTCGACGGCAGGATGTGGATCATCGCCGGCACCGACGGCTCGGCGCAAGGCGACGTCTGGACCTCGGAGGACGCAGTGACGTGGCGGCTGGTGGAGAGCGCAGCGCCGTGGACGCCCCGCGCCGATCACACCTCGGTGGTCTTCGAGAACCACGTCTGGATCATCGGCGGCACCAGCGATGGCCGGCTCCTGGCAGACGTGTGGCGCCTGCAGTGACGGCCCGGCCGGAGGCCAGATGGCAGGGCCGGTTCCGTGATCGGGATGATGCGGCACGATGTCCGGGTGCAGGCGAGATGCGGACGATCGCCGCGGATCGAGCCGTGGCGAGGCACGGCCATCGCGGCCCTTCGCCCCGCTCGACCGGGCCTCAACGCCGGCACGAGCGGGGCAAGGGCGAGGGCGGTGCGTTTCACGATCGACCACGCCTCACTGCGGGGCCGATGTCTTCCCGATCGCCTCGCAGGATGGCTCGTGTCCGCCGTCGCAGGCCTTCTTCAAGCGGGTGAGACCGAGGCCGGGATCCTTCGTCACGCCGTCTCTGGCCATGAGCATCAGGCCAGCCTCGTGGCACGACGGAAGGTCACCGGCCTGGCAGGCCTTCTCGAAGGTACGGTACGCGACGTCGAGGTCCTTACTCGATCGCCTCGCCATCACGCAGATACAAGCCGACCGCGCGGCAGCTGGGCTGGTTGTCCATCCTGCAGCCCTTGAGGAAGAGGTCGCAGGCCTTCTCGCGCCTTCCCTGGTCCTCGCGCATGAGGGCGAGGTTGTGGCACCCGGCCGGGCAGTACAGGTTGCACGCAAGCTCGAGCACCGAGATGATGCTGGACGGCTCCTCACCGGCCTCGTCCATGATCTCGGCTAGAAGGACGCAGGATTTGCAGTCGAGGTCGTCGCATCCGATGGTCGCGAGATCCCTCACCGTGGCGACGTCGGCCGTCCTTCCCTCGCCCGCCCTGAGCATGCTGGCGGCTCGTCCGCAAGCTTCTCCTTTGCCGGCCGTGCAAGCCATCGACAGCAGGTTTGAAACCTTCACCGATGTTTCGGGAGAGCTGTCGTGGGAGCTGAGCGCCTCCGCCAGCCTGACGCATGTGTCCAAGTCTCCCTGCGAGCAGGCCACCTCGGGTTGGTCCGGAAAGTCATGGTGCTACAGCGATTCGACATCTTGCCTTCCCACGAGCAGATCATTGCCTATCACGTAGAGCAGGCCCAGAGGGATTGCAAAAGCCGCAATGGCGATGACGAGGGCGAAAACGCCCTCCGACACGATGCGCAGCACGGGCAGGGCAACAAAACCCAGCCCCCGGCCAGCCCATGCATCCGCGCACGCCTCGCCCGACACGGCCCCGACGGACGCCGCGATGACGAGAGCCAGGACCAAGGCCGGCCAGACGCGGAACGGGACGTCGAGGACCGGTACGAGAGGCAGGGTCGAAAGCGCCCCGATGGGTGTGCCGATGAATGCACCGAGCGTCACCTCCGCAGGACAGGACTCCTTCGATGCCTGTTTGAGGGCCATGGACTGGATGAAGCCCAGCACGAGGGCCAGCAGAACCGGCAGGGTGACGCCCAGTGCGTGCATGAGAGGCGTTGCGCCATCGTCGGGCACCCGGAAGCACATGCGCGCGCCAGTGGAGGGCCCCCTCGCCTCGAGGGATACGCATGGCCGCGACCATTCGGTGGCCGATATCTCACCGATAGGATAGATCTACAGAAAGGACGAGACAGCGAAGAGGACGACCATCAGACCCAGAGCCTCGTGTCGATCTGCCGAAGCACGCGCACGATGACAATCTAGCACCATGTCACAAGTGCGAGGCAAGGGGTGTCGATTCCAA
>JBFYUV010000031.1:0-7380 GCA_041299865.1 Chloroflexota bacterium | reverse complement strand
ATGGTGCTCGTCGTGGACATGCGCGGCACGGCTGGCTACGACGCCCTCGCCGAAGGGTTGGCCCGCGTCGGCGCCGAGATCGGCATGGAGGTCTCCGTGCGCCTCTACTCGGTCTACGAGGCCATGCACCGCATCTAGCCCAGGCCGTACAGGAGGAACGACGATGGCCCGCGGCTCGCTGGGCATGGATGAGATCCTCGAAAGCGTCGGGATGGTCGGTCGCGACCACCTGGACATCCGCACCGTGACGCTGGGGATCGACCTGCGCGGCTGTCGGACGCCGGAGGATCTCATCCGCCGTGTGACCACGACGGCCGGCGGGCTCGTCGAAGTCACCGATGCCATCGCAGCGGAGACGGGCGTGCCCATCGTCAACCGGCGTGTCTCGGTGACGCCCATCGCCTGGGTGGCGGAGCGCCCCGACCGCGAGCTCATCCTGGACCTTGCGCGGGCCATGGACGAGGCCGCCGAGGCGGTAGGCGTCGACTTCATCGGCGGCCTCTCCGCCCTCGTTGAGAAGCGTGCCTCGCGCATCGACGAGGAGCTCATGGCCGCACTTCCCACGGCTCTCGCCGCGACGCAACGGGTCTGTGCCTCGGTGAACATCGCCACCACGGGGGCGGGCATCAACATGGATGCCGTGCGCCTCATGGGCGAGGTCATCCGCGAGACCGCCGAGCGGACCGCCACCGCCTCTGGCATCGGCTGCGCCAAGCTCGTCGTCTTCGCCAACGCCGTGCCGGACAACCCCTTCATGGCCGGCGCGTTCCACGGTCTCGGGGAGGGCGATGCGGCCATCTCGGTGGGCATCTCGGGGCCGGGCGTCGTGGCCAACGCGCTGCGGCGCTTGCCGCCCGGCGCCCCCATGCACGACGTGGCCGAGGAGATCAAGCGCACGGTCTTCAAGATCACCCGTGTCGGGGAGCACGTCGGTCGCGAGGTGGCGCGCCGCCTGGAGGTGGCCTTCGGCGTCGTGGACATCTCGCTGGCGCCCACGAGCCTGCCGGGCGTCAGCGTGGCTGAGATCCTCGAGCTCATCGGCGTGGAGCGTGTCGGCCTGCCCGGCACGACGGTCGCTCTGGCCATGCTCAACGATGCCGTCAAGAAAGGCGGCTCCATGGCTACCAGCCGGGCCGGCGGCCTGTCCGGCGCCTTCATCCCGGTCAGCGAGGACGCGGGCTTCGCTTCCGCCGCGGCCGACGGGCATCTCGTGTTGGAGAAGCTGGAGGCCCTGACCGCGGTCTGCTCGGTGGGCCTGGACATGATCGCCCTGCCCGGCGACACGAGCGCCCAGACGCTCTCGGCCATCATCGCCGACGAGGCCGCCATCGGCATCATCAACGACAAGACGACCGCCTGCCGTCTGATCCCGGTGCCCGGTGCGGAGCCCGGCGACTGGGTGGACTGGGGCGGGCTCCTGGGTCGCGCGCCGGTCATGGCGGTGCGCGATCGGGCGAGCGTGGGCGTCGTGGAGCGCGCCGGCCACGTGCCGCCGCCTCTTCGAGCGCTGGGGAACTGACCCGGAGCCTCTCTGCGACGGTGGGCCCGGCGCGACATGCCGCGCGGCACTGGCAGGCCATTTCAGTCGGAGAGAACGTCGCGCTCATGAGCATCGCTGCCCCTCCCGCCGCCGCGTCGTCAGCTGTCGTCAGCCCACCACTGCCCGGGGCCCTGCCCTCGCCACCGGTCCTGACCGGGCTGGCCCGGTCGATCTCGCAGGCCAGCCAGGCGGCCTTCCGCCACGCCAACCGCTGGTTCGTGGTGCCGCTGCACCGTGCTGGCCTGGCCGTCTGGCTGTGCGGTCCCCTGGGCGGCTGGCAGTGCCTGGTCACGACGATCGGCCGCACCTCCGGGCTGCGGCGGGACACGCCGCTCGGCTACATCGTCACGGACGGTGCTGCCTGGGTCATGGCCGGCTACGGGCCGCGGACCCAGTGGTATCGAAACATCCTCGCGGACCCGCGCGTGGACCTGCGGCTCCCGGGTCGGCCCCCGTTCGCCGCGCTGGCCGAGGAGGCGGGCGATGCGGATCTCCGGGCGCGCGTCATCCCACCGCTGTGCCGCTCCATGGCTCTGCCGGGCATCATGATCGGCTGCGTCCCCGCGACCTCGACCGACGAGCGCATCCTGGACTGCGTCTCCTGGGTGCCTCTCGTGCGCATCCACCCGGCCGATGGCAGCGCCCTGGTGCCCGGCACCGAGGACCCTGGTGGTCGCGGCTGGGTCTGGCGTCACTTGGTCATGACCGGCGTCACCGTCGGGCTACTGGCCCTGTTCAGGCGCTTGCTGCGCGGCTGAGGCCGCGTTGCGACGGTCGCGTCCCGCAGTCGTCTCAGGTCATGCGTGAGCGCATGCTAAGGTGCGTCCATGCCCAAGACGGTCCAGATCAGGGACATCGATGACGCGGTCTACGCGGGCCTGTCGCGACGGGCGGCAGAGGCCGGCCTGACCGTGCCGGACCTGCTCCGCCGGGAGGCCGCACGGATCGCGGCCCGGCCCAGCGTCGAGGAGTGGCTGGCACGCACCAGACGGCGTCCCTCGGGCATCGACCGCGCTGACATCCTGGCTGCGCTGGAGGAGCTGCGGGGACCATGGCCGGATGCTGATCGTTGACGCCTCCTGCCTGTACGAGGTCGTCGCTGATACCACGCAGGCCGAGCAGGTCCGTCGCCGCCTGGCAGCCGATCGGGACCACGCGGCTCCGCACGTCATCGACGCGGAGGTCCTGGGCATCATCCGGCGCGACCGGATGCTGGGTCGGTTGGACGACACCGCGGCCCGTCAGGCCGTGGAGGACCTGCGCGACTGGCCGGCCGAGCGGTTCGGGCACCGCATGCTCCTGGCACGCGCCTGGGAGCTGCGGGACCGAGTACGAACCTGGGACGCACTCTATGTGGCACTGGCCGAGGCGCTCGACGCGACGCTGATCACACTCGATGAGCGGCTCGGCCGCGTCGCAGGGCTTGACTGCCGGGTCGAGGTGATCGAGGCCTGACCCGGTCGCTCCAGGACCACCTCGTGACAGGTCACGCTGGTCGACCGGGGCTCCTTCAGGAGATGGACACGAGCCGGAGTTTCGCAGCTCCCATGCCCTGCTCGAGGACCAGTCCCGTGAGCACGCCGTTGGCGATCTCGTAGGTGGCCCGCACCGTCACGCCCGGTGCTTCGGTGAGCAGCGTGACACTCACGCCATCCGCTGTCTCGACCGTCAGCAGAGCCGTGGTGACGGGGTCCTCATCGAGCACGGTCCCCGGGGCCATCGTCGCCAGCGCCGCCGGGTCGTACCAGTAGAGGCCGGTGGAGCCAGTGGCACCGGAGGCTTCGGACCGCTCGACATAGCCGTTGACGTCGGTCGCTGTCGTGCTCCTGAGCGTGGCCCAGCTGTCGCCTACCTCGTCCAGCGTGACTAGCACCTCGACCGGCCAGCTCGCGCCGAACCCATCCGGGTCGAAGGGGTTGCTGACGGTCGCGTCGCCGGTGTAGGCGAGCTGGGTACCCGGAGCGACCCACGCGGGTGTCGCCGCCCCCAGGCCGGGCAGGGTCCGCTCGCGCACGTCGACGAGGCGCGTGACCATGATCTGGACGTTGCCCTCGGGCATGTCCAGGGGACCGTGCACCGGGGAGCCTGCCGCCTTGTAACGCCCGGTGGTCGCGACCAGCATGCCGCTCGCGTCATCGAAGACCGTGGAGGCGTAGTCGCCCTGGGTCCGGCTGAGGAAGCTGACCGCCTCCACGGGTGTCTCTCCCAGCCAGTAGGTGCCGCGCAGCACCTGGAGCTCAGGCGTACCGCCGCTGGCGACCCGCTCAAGCAGCTCAGGGCGCACCCACGCGCCGTCCACGGCACCTCCCGTGTACCGCCCGCCCCAGAGCGGCAGCAGGGACAGCTGCCCGGTCTCGAAGTCGATGGCCCACAGGGAGGTGCTCAGGATGACGTCATCTCCTTCGATCGCCAGCACGTCAGTCTGGCTCACCCCGTGACCGGCGGCGGTGGGCATCTCGTCCTCTTCCGTGCGCCTGTAGCGTTTCCCGGTGACCGGATCCTCCCAGTCGCCGTCTGCATCCTCGACGTACGTGTAGTAGCTGCTCTGGACCGATGCCGCTGCGCCGTACCAGGTCAGGCGCGTCCCGGGGGTGACCCAGTCCGGTGGACCGCCCTCGGCCACGGGAGGGAAGGCAGCGTTGTCCGGCTCCTGCGCGGCCCCCGCCAGGGGCAAGCCCAGGACGAGGATGACCGAGCAGATGAGCCCGGCGATCCGACGGGCATGTCGCATGGCTATGGCTCCGACTCGCTGCGCGTTCCCGGACGCGGCCGGAGTGCGCCGAAGGCTTCGGGCCCGCGTGCCCTCGGGGGGCTCGTCGAGGATAGGTACTCCCGAGTCCGCTCACAAGTGCCGCGTGACCCCACGCCACCGACCCGGCGCCTAGAAGTCGGCGCTCCCGGGTGTGCGTGGGAAGGGGATGACGTCGCGGATGTTGGCCATGCCCGTGGCGTAGGCCACCAGGCGGTCGAAGCCCAGGCCGAAGCCCGCGTGCGGCACGGTGCCGTAGCGACGCAGGTCGCGATACCACCAGTAGGGCGCAGGGTCCAGGCTCATCTCCGCGATGCGGGCGTCCAGCACGTCGAGGCGCTCCTCGCGCTGGCTGCCGCCCACGATCTCGCCGATGCCCGGCGCCAGCACGTCCATGGCGGCCACGGTGCGCCCGTCGTCGTTGACGCGCATGTAGAAGGCCTTGATCGTCTTGGGGTAGTCAGTGACCACGACGGGCCGCCTGGCGTACTCCTCGCAGAGGTAGCGCTCGTGCTCGGCCTGCAGGGCCAGGCCCCATGCGACCGGGAACTCGAAAGCACGACCGGACCGCTGGAGCGCTTCGATGGCCTCCGTGTAGCTCATGCGCGCGAACTCGGAGGCCACGAGGGACTCCAGGCGCGTGACGGCTTCCTTGTCGATGCGCTCCGCGAAGAAGGCCATGTCATCGGGGCGCTCGTCGAGGAGCGTCCGGAAGACGTCCTTGAGGAGGTCCTCGGCCAGGTCGGCGTTGGCGGCCAGGTCGGCGAAGGCGATCTCCGGCTCGACCATCCAGAACTCCGACAGGTGGCGACTCGTGTTCGAGTTCTCCGCCCGGAAGGTCGGCCCGAAGGTGTAGACGCGCGTCATGGCCAGGCAGAAGGTCTCCACGTTGAGCTGGCCGGAGACGGTCAGGAAGGCCGGCTTGCCGAAGAAGTCCTGCGCGAAGTCGATGGCACCATCCGCTGTGCGCGGCAGGTTGGCCAGGTCCAGCGTCGAGACGCGGAAGAGCTCACCGGCGCCCTCGGCGTCGCTGGCGGTCACGATGGGTGTGTGGATCCAGTGGAAGCCGTGCTCGTCGAAGTATCGGTGGATGGCCATGGCCAGGGTGTGACGGACGCGGGCCACGGCGCCGATGGTGTTGGTGCGCGGCCGCAGATGCGCTACCTCGCGCAGGTACTCGAAGCTGTGCCGCTTGGGTGAGATGGGATACGTGTCCGGGTCGTCCACCCAGCCCACGACCTCCACCGAATCCGCCTGCAGCTCAACGGACTGACCCTGTCCCTGGGAGGCGGCGACCGTCCCGCTGACCGTGACGGCACAGCCGGCCGTCAGGCGCAGCACGTCCGACTCATAGTTGGCGAGCGACGTGGCAGCCACCACCTGGAGCGCGTCGTAACAGGAGCCGTCGTGGACGTGGACGAAGGACAGGCCGGCCTTCGAATCGCGCCGCGTGCGCACCCAGCCCTGGACGGTCACGTTGCTCCCGACCGGCGTCCGCCCGGCCAGGACATCGGCGATGCGCACCACGTCAGCCATGCAGCCCTCCTCTGGCCCGAGGGTAGCGCGTCTCAGGGTCGCCATGTCGTGACGCGTCTCGGGCGAGTCGCAGCGTGATCGACTCGCGGTGGTCAGGAGCGCGGTTCCGGTCGCTCGTCGCCGGATCGTCGCGCAGTGTCCGGCGTGCCCGACGCCCCGACACCGATGCTCTTGGGTCGCGGGTGAACGGGAGCGACTTCCTCGTCGGCCGCCTCAGGCACTGCCTCCGGTACCTCCGCCGGCTCATCGTCGGGCGTGTCGACGAGTCCCGGCGGCATGTCGACGCGGTCGCGCATGAGGGCAGCGATGGCCCGCGTGGACGGCGAGGCGTCGAGGATGGCGACCAGCCCCACGGTCAGGGGCACGGCCAGGAGCGCCCCGGAGGCGCCCAGGATCCAGGCCCAGACGACGACCGAGAGGAAGACGACGAGAGGGCTCAGGTTGAGCTCTGTTCCCATCATGCGCGGCTGCAGCAGGTAGTCCTGGGCGATGTTGATGAGGGCATAGCCGCCCACGACCAGCGCAGCCGTGACGACGCTGCCTTCCAGCAGCGCAAGGATCGTGGGCGGCACCAGAGCGATGATGGTGCCCACGGTGGGGATGAAGGCGGCCGCGAAGGTCAGGAAGGCCCACAGCGCCGGAAGGGGCACGCTGAGCACCAGGAGCAGGATGAAGACCAGCACCGCGGCGAAGAGGCCGAGCTGAGCCCGCACGACGAGGTAGCGCCGCAGGTCGACCCCGAAGCGCTCCACGCCCTCGAAGATGGCGTGGCCCTGGCCGAACGCTGCCCTGGCGCGCTCCCGCAATGAGGCGGAGCCAGCCAGCGCGAAGACCATGGTGGCCGCCAGGATGAAGATGGCCAGCGTGGCGTTGGAGACGGCCGAGGCCACGGGGCGGACGAGGGACAGGAGCGTGCCGGGGGAGGCGAGGGCGGGAAGGGCAGCCGGGTCGGCCACGATCCCGAACTGCGCGAGTGCGGCGCGGGCCTCCTCGACTAGGGTCGTGATGCGGTCTTCGTAGCCAGGGATCCTGGCCACCAGCTCCGCCACCGAGAACGCGATGATGCCGGCCACGGCCAGCACGACGACGACCAGGAGCGAGACCGCGATGGTCAGTGCCAGCGGGTGGCTGACGCCGCGGCGCTCGAAGGAGCCCACCAGTGGAGCGGCCACCAGGGCCAGGAAGAGACCGAACATGACCGGCACCACAAGGTCGGCCGTCTCCTTGAGGGCCAGCACGCCGATGAGCACCAGCACGACCGCCGCCAGTGCGATGAGGGGGCTACTGCCCAGCATGGAGCGCACGTCGGACAGGCCCGCTGGGCCTGCGCGACCCTGCGTGCCTGCTGCGCCGGTGGCCCCTTGCCGGGTCGGCATGCGCGTCACCCCTTCCCGTCGATGGCGATCATCAGGCGACAATCATGCACGTGCCGACGGCTGCCCGGATCGCGCTGACGATGCTGGCGGGCCCAGGCGCGGGCCCGGAGGACTCAGGTCGAGATGGCGCGATCGCACGAGCCGGGCAACGTCACCTCGGCGTCGCCGTTGACGCCGGT